>JASBRR010000012.1 GCA_030149435.1 Simkaniaceae bacterium | reverse complement strand
GTGGAAAATTAACGCATCCTATTAATTACCAGAGAATTAAAAATTGCTCGCTATGTTTAACTAACATAGCTGCGCTTTTTATAATCCACTGGAAATGAATAAACTACATTTCTTTTCTCACTCTAACTGCTCAATGTCAGTAAAAAGAGCGGATTAGAATTGTTTTACCCGCAATCATAGAGCTTGCTTCGACTTTGAGCTCTATGTGGTCGATGACGATTGATTCGTTAATTTCAGGGCGGTGTCCTAGCTTTCTGGCCATGAAGTCCTCAAGCGATTCGCCTTCCAGACCATCGAAGTGGATACTGAAGCGCTGATTGACCTCCTGGATAGGCGTATTCCCCGATAGAGAAAGGTCTACCATGATATGGTTTTTCGTTGGTGAATATTCCCCAAATGAGACCCAATCATCCCGCTCACCAAAGATTTCATCGACGACAGCATCAAGGGTTAAGACTCCAATTGCATGTCCCTGATGATTTAAGACAATAGCAAGGCTTTGGTTATTCGACCTGAACTCTTTAGTCACTTCGAGAATCGAACGACTCTCTGTGATGAACCACGGAGAGCGAGCATAAGGGAGAATATCGACATCTGAGGAGAGCCTCAAGTAATCCCTTGGATAAGCAATGGCAACAATGTTGCGTCGCACCATATGGTAAACAGGGATAAAGGGAAATACCTCCAGACCCAAAAGGTGGCGCAAATCATCAACCTTGCGATCGGAAGAGATAAGTTTCGTTTCGCTTAAGGGTAGCATCAAGTCTTTGACCTGTTTTTTCTTCAGGGTAAAGATATGAGATAAGACTGGATCATAAGATCGTATCATCTCTTTTCCTGCGCGATGACTCCGTTCTTCGATCGCTTTTTGTAGCTCTTCACGACTAAGATAGAGTCCTTGAGACTCCTCTGCGCCAAATAGCTTGTTAATAAAGCGACAAAGAATATCTAAAACCCAAATGATCGGGCGGAGTAGTAGAGACGTAAAATAAATGATCGGGATCCCAAGCATCGTTACCCGTTCTGAGAAGCGGCGTGCGGCAAACATAGGAACAAGTTCACCAAAAATGAGAACAATGAAAATCTGAGTCAGCGGTGCCCAGTCTGGACTGAGGTCCACTGAAATATAGAATCGTCTTGCACACTCGGAACCAAATTGCAGTGCAGCATTCACCCCAATCAGCGTAACACCAAAAAGGTATGTAGGACGCTGTAAAAGAGCATTTAACCACTCTGCCCTCTTCTTTTTTTGGCTAACAAAGTACTGAAGTCGGACACGATTAAATGAAACACATGCCATTTCAAGCATCGAATAAAACCCCTGGACTGCAAGAGAAGCAATTACAAGCAAAAGAAAAAAGACCCAGTTCTGACTCATTTCTTTTTCCCTTGTTTTAAGCGCCGGATATAAACACGCCTAACGCGACATGTTTCAGAGGCTAAAATGTGAAATAAGAATTCTTTCGTCTCATACTTCGTACCACTTTTAGGGATATCTCCAAGTTGCTCGGTGAGCCACCCTCCAATCGTTGCCATATTATTAGGGCTCTCTAGGTGGACGTCAAAAATCTGCTCAAATTCCGTGAGTTCAAGCTGGCCACTTGCAATCAAAATATCTTCAGATGCCCGAGTAAAATGAGGCGTTTCTGTGCGACGATCAGCAATTTGCCCAATCACCACTTCGACAATATCCTCTAGTGTGATGATTCCCGATATAGAACCATACTCATCAACCACAATCACTAGGGTTTGCTCTTTCTCATAGAATTGCTTGAGAAGGCTCCTTCCCAACATCGATTCGGGCACAAATTGGGGACGTTGCAAGTAGGGAATGAGCTCTTGAGGTGTTTGAATGCGATCCTTGTGAAGGAAAAAACTTCCGCTCGAGATAATTCCCAATATGTTTTCGATATTGCCATTGCAAACTGGGATCCGGGTAAACTGCCTATCTACAAAAAGTTCCATGAGCTTTGATAGCGGCTCATTAATATCAAAATAAAGAATCTCGTGTCTAGGACACATGATCTCTTTTAAGTGGTCTTGCTCCAGATTCAAGTACCCTCGAACAAGCTTGGCTTCCTCCTCATTCAAGGCCCCCGTTTGTTTTGAGGTTCTAAGCGCATGTTTCAGCTCATCTACCGAAATCTCTCGCGATTCGGTGAGATAAAAAAAGAAGATAGAAGAGATTTTACTCGTCAAAAAGGTAATGGCATTTCTGATCGGCTTTAAAACCCACTCGACCTTCTGCAAAATGGGTGCAGATGCGATTGCAATCTGGACATTTTTTCGGTAGGCAAGAGACTTTGGAAGAACTTCTCCAAAAATCAATGTCAATACGAGTGGCACCCCGACCGTGAGTCCCCAACTTGAAAAAGTCCCAAATATCCCAGAAACGACGTTCTGCACGAGCAAGTTCATTAAAACGTTAACCATCAAAATGGTCACAAGGAGCTTACGCGGCTCTGCAAGAAGCATTGCCACTCTTCTTCGTCTTGAGTCACTTCCGTGGCGAAAAGCGCGCACTTTCATTGAAGAGAGCGAAAAAAGCGCCGTTTCAGAGGCAGACAAAAAAGCAGAGCAAAGGATAAAAATGATGAGTAGAGTGATGAGCATGGGCTTTTAGTTAAACCCCTCCTTTCATTCGAATATAACCTTTTGTTCCCCTTCTGCCACAAGCCCAAGCTTCTCTTTCAGAATGAGCTCTACGGAATCTGGATCCCCCCAGCTTTTTTTTCGAACAATAAGTTCTTCCCTTTCTTTAAGGGCGAGTGCTTGTTCGGTAGATAATCTTTCAACTTTGCTTTTCAAGTATTTCACAAGCATGTGTTTATTGTGATATGCCTGGAGATAAATCGCTCCAGCCATCACGATAAACACAATAACCCACCAGTTTTTTAATAAGAATCGATGAATGTAGGGAAGACGGCTTAAGTTCATCTATATTGCAGGAACTGTAATTCCCTCTTGCTTCATATACTTGCCCTTGCGATCTGCATAAGAGATTGCACAGACATCTGAAGATTTCAAAAACAAAACCTGAGCAATTCCCTCATTTGCATAGATTTTTGCAGGGAGTGGTGTTGTATTTGAAATCTCAATGGTAACATAACCTTCCCACTCTGGCTCAAATGGGGTGACATTCACAATGATCCCACATCGCGCATAAGTCGACTTTCCAATGCAAACGGTTAGCACATCTCTAGGAATTCTAAAGTATTCCACTGTGACCGCTAACGCGAAAGAGTTTGGTGGGATAATGCACTCATCAGCCTCAATATCAACAAAAGAGTCTTCCTTAAAATTCTTGGGATCTACAATGGAGTTGTAGACGTTCGTAAAGACTTTAAAGCGATTCGAAACTCGACAATCATACCCGTAACTCGACAGACCGTAACTCACGATCTTTTTGTCATCAACAGTGCGAATCTGTTTTTCTGAAAAAGGTTCGATCATCCCCTCTTCAAGGGACATTTTTTTTATCCATTTATCTGACTGTAAGCTCATAGTTCCTTCCAATAGAGACTAAGTTTTATGGGGAGTGCTTAAAAATAAACCTGCAAAAAGCGACTTTCTTAAGCAGTGCCTAGATATTATATAGCGACTCAATTCCTTTCCTGCTAGCATTTTTTCAGGCAAGCCGCTAAACTCAGGATGATACAACGATAGGGAATTATGAACGCGCCATTTATTCAATCCTCTTGGTCACAAAAAGATCAAAAACTAGAAAAAAAACTCCGCCCGGAGTCCCTGAAGGAATTCATAGGTCAAGCGCAAATCCATGAAAAACTCGACGTCTATGTGGGCGCTGCAAAAAAAAGAAAAGAACCTCTCGGTCACTCTCTCTTCTATGGACCTCCTGGTCTCGGCAAGACAACTCTTGCACACATCATCGCTTGTGAGCTGGGGACAAGCATTGTTGTGACTTCAGGCCCCTCTATTGAAAAGCCAGCAGACCTAGCTGGAATTCTAACGAATCTCAAAGAGGGAGACGTTCTGTTTGTCGATGAGATTCACCGACTAAGTCGCGTTGCAGAAGAGTACCTCTACCCCGCTATGGAAGATTTCAAAATTGATCTGCTTATCGATTCAGGACCACAAGCGCGCTCTGTGCAGGTCAACTTAAACAAATTCACACTCATTGGTGCAACGACGCGAATGGGGCAACTTAGCGCTCCATTAAGATCCAGATTTCCCTTTACTTGCCGCTTAGACTACTATGAACCTCCTCAGCTTTCTGCGATCATTAACCGCTCCTCTAGTTTGCTTGATTTGGAAATCAACGACGAATCGATTTTAGAGATAGCCAGGCGTGCACGTGGAACTCCTAGAATCGCAAATAACCTCCTCAGATGGGTCAGAGATTATGCTCAAATGCGCACCGATAACCGCTTAGATAAAATTGCGACTCGAACAGCCCTTGAAATGCTCGATATCGATTACCTAGGGCTTGATGAAATGGATAAGCGAATTCTAGAACATATCATTGATAAGCATAACGGTGGCCCCGTAGGAATTAACTCGATCGCCGCTGCATTAAGCGAAGACTCTTCTACCTTAGAAGAAGTCAACGAGCCTTTCTTGATTATGCAAGGATTGCTCAAGCGTTCACAACGTGGACGAGAAGCGACACCACTAGCCTATAAACACCTTGGACGATCTAAATCACACCAGAACAATTGAGGGAATTTTCTTCATGAAAAAATGGAATACACTTATTTTCTTACTACTTACTTCTATTGCATTCCAAACGACACATGCGCTTGAAGAAAGTGATCAAAACCTAGGAAAACCTGCAACTGTTAAAGTTCTCCTGGCAAAAGACACCAATGGTGTCCTATTTGAAGCTCGAGGACCTTACGCTGTATACAATGTCGAGAACAACAAGCGCCAAAGCGCTGGAAAAAGCAAACGTTTTTATATGCACCCACATAAAGAGGGCATTCAGTGGGGAGAAAACTTCTTGGGTATCTTCCAACTGCAAATCGTCCCAACAAGCGGCGATACAACTTTCCTGGTCGATGGTGTACAGTACCGAGGGGCCATTGAGGTCTACCATATTGACAATAAGCTCAATATCATTAATGAAGTAGACGTTGAGAGCTTCCTAAAAGCAACATTGCCAGAGCGTGTGACAGCATCACTGCCTAGCTCTGTTTTAGACTCTATTGCAATCATTGCAAGAACAGACGCCTATTACCATGCCATTGCGAACGCAGGGGCTTTTTGGCACTTGAAAGCAGAGGATTGCAACTACTTTGGTAACGGTCTCATCCACCAAAACATTGATATGGACCGATCGATCGATAACACCCGTCACCTGGTGATGACCTATGACGATCAACCCTTCCCAGCAACATGGACGACGCACTCAGGTGGAAAAACGGCTAACTACCAAAGCATCTTCCGCAAACAAGTGTCAACTCCCCCAGGAGTTGAAGCGGTCTTCGCAGGTAGAGATCGAAAAGAGTCTCAATGGACATTTAAAATCGATAACCAAGAACTCGCAAAAATCGCAAAAATTAACCGAGTCACTGGGATTGATCTCTTTGTGGATCACACATCAAATAAAGTCTATGGAGTCCGCATCCATGATGGCGTCCACACAGAAGATATCGACTTCACAACATTTCAGAAATACTTAGGAATTCACAAACTTTGCAGCAATGACTTTACCGTTAGCCTAAAGGGTAATATTGCGACGTTTGAAGGGTTTGGACAAGGCTCTGGAGTGGGCCTATGCCTTTATAGTGCAGAGTACATGGCCGACATGGGCGAGCAAGCCCCTCAGATTCTCTCTACATTTTTTCCCCATACACATATCGAAAAAATGCGCGCTTATCCCAAATCTATTGCTGTCGATCATAATGACTTGCTTTCGCCAATTAAAAACAAGAAAGCACAAAAAAAGAAGCATAAAGTGTTAAACAAGTAAAAGGGTATTATGCGTCCTATTCTGTCAAAAAAACGGTCCCAAGTCATCTCATCAGCTATCCTCCTAGTCGGATTTGCCATCCTTGTTTTCACCAACGCGTGGTGGCCAGGCATCATGTTGGTGCTCGGAGCCGCCCTTGCGGTAAAACAATTTTTGAGAGGGCGCATTCTAGACATGGGAGTTTCAATTGCAGCATTTGGTGGCTTCTTTGTGATCTCCCAGTTTCAGATATCCTGGCAAATCCTTGTCCCGATTCTGCTTATTTTCGCTGCCGTATATATCGTCTGTAAAGAGTGGGTGGTCAGCATGATGGACCACAAAACAGAAGAAGAGATCAATATTGAAATTGAAGAAGAAAATGATACTTAATGGGGCTGCATAAGAAAATCCATTCCTCTATCTTTTGCGTATTTTTTGGCAAAATTAAAAAAATTTGATTGTTCTTTCTTCGATCTAATCCCTAGACTCCAACTCACTTTCTTGTTAATATGATCATTCAAGTTTAAGTTATCTATCGAGGAGCCCAATGGATCTCAAGCAAGAAATTATTCAAGTCTCTGGATATGAAAAGGTTGTGAAATTTACCGAGGAAGCTTCAGGTCTAAAGGCAATCATCGCTATTCATAACACAGTTTTAGGTCCCGGTCTCGGTGGGACGAGGATCTACCCTTATGCTACTGAAGAAGAAGCCCTTACTGATGTTCTTAGACTTTCTAAAGGAATGACCTACAAAGCGGGGATGGCAGGAGTTGGACTCGGAGGCGCAAAAAGCGTGATCATCGCTGATTCTAAAAAAGACAAAACACCTGAGCTCCTTAAAGCCTTCGCAATGGCCGTCAATACATTCGAAGGAAAGTACATCTGCGCTGAGGATATCGGATGCACACCAGATGATATCGAGACAATCCTACAAACAACGCAATATGCTTGCGGCGTCTGCAACCTACGTGGAAGCGGAAACCCAGCAGCATTCACTGCTTGGGGAACGATCTGCGGAATCAAAGCGACTCTTCAAGAGCTCGACGGAAGTCCTAGCCTAAAAGGAAAGACGATTGCGATTCAAGGAGTCGGTAGCGTTGGAAAGCGCGTAATCGAACATCTCTTCTGGGCAGAAGCCAATATTCTCGTCAGCGATGTCGATGAAGAAGCTGTCAGATGGTGTGTTCAGCAATACGGCGCAACAGCTGTACCAACCGATCAAATCGCCTCCGTAGAGTGCGATATCTTCTCACCGAACGCAATGGGAGGCATCATCAACCCTGAAAGCATCCCCCACTTCAAATGTCGTGGGATTGCGGGAGCCGCAAATAACCAGCTCCTTTCCTGTGAAGATGCAACCCTTTTAAAAGAGCGCGGAATTCTCTATGCTCCTGACTTTGTGATTAATGCTGGTGGCCTCGTTAATGTCGTCTGCGAGCTCTCAAAAGGAGGGTACGATGGAAAGAAAGCGCGCGCCATGACCACCCAGATTTTTGATGAACTCCTAGAGGTTTTCGAGATAGCCCAGCAAAACAACATCTCGACCCACCAAGCTGTTGTAAGCCTCGTTGATCATAAACTGAAAAATGGCATTGGAAAACGCACCGAAGAGCTGGAGTACCACACAGCTGCATTAAAAAGTTAGTAGTTTAGGTGCATGGCTGAGCGGACTTCTTGGAGTGTTTTTTCGGTCACAGCTTTGGCTTTTTCTGAGCCTTCCATGACATAAGAGACCACCTGATCCAGGTTCTTTTCAAACTCAGCGCGTCGCTTTTGAATCGGCTCCAAGAATTCAAGCATCACATCAGCTAGATATTTTTTCACAACCGAGTCCCCAAGTCCCCCTCTTTGATAGTGATCTTTAAGCTCTTGAATCTTCTCTTGATCTGAGCCAAATGCATCGAGGTAAGAAAACACTGGGTTTCCTTCGACCTGCCCAGGATCTTCCACGCGGAGATGGTTGGGATCGGTGTACATCTTTTTGACTTTCTTAAGGACCACATCTGGAGCATCAGAGAGATAGATTGCATTATTAAGAGACTTAC
Organism: Simkaniaceae bacterium; assembly: GCA_030149435.1. Lineage (GTDB taxonomy): Bacteria > Chlamydiota > Chlamydiia > Chlamydiales > Simkaniaceae > JASBRR01. The sequence continues at coordinate 111,412 of JASBRR010000012.1, read as the reverse complement.
TCATCTTCGCTTGCCCATCAATCCCAGGAAGGCGCGCAATCTTAGGAATCAATCCTTCTGCTTCAACAAGAACATCTGTTTGATAAATGCGGTTGAACGAGCGAACGATTTCATTGGTCTGCTCAATCATCGGTCGTTGATCTTCCCCCACAGGCACAAGAGAAGCTTTGAAGGCTGTGATATCTGCAGCCTGAGAAACTGGGTAGGTCATAAAACCCGCAGGAACACTTTCTCCAAATCCCTTTTGGGTTATCTCTTGCTTGACCGTCGGGTTGTGCTTCAATCGGTTCCACGTCACAAGGTTCAAATAGTACATCGTCAATTCAGAGAGCGCGGGAATCAATGACTGGATAAAGATCGTGCTTTTTTTCGGATCAATCCCCACCGCGAGATAGTCTAAGGCAACTTGAAACACATGATCGCGCACACGCTTGGGATCTTTTGCATAATCGGTCAGCGCTTGCATGTCTGCAATCATCACAAACTGCTCATGATCCTCTTGAAGCTCCAGGCGAGAGCGTAAAGATCCTACATAGTGCCCCACATGCAAAGGACCCGTGGGGCGATCCCCTGTCAAAATGATTTTTTTTCTACTCATAATAAAGCTTTTATAGCCCTCTTATAGATTTTAATGAACGAAAATATCAGAAACAGCTAAAATAGCACTAAATTATGGAGTACAATCAAAATGAAAAAAGTTCTTTTTACCCTTCTTGGAGCCTCTCTTCTTACCTTTGCACACGCTGAGACCATTCTCGTTCCTCCTACTGGGGAATACAAAGCCATTAATGTCGAAAAAGAGAATAAGCTTAGAGAAAAACTCGAGAGCAATCTCGTATCAAGTGAAGCAAAAGCAAAGATCGTCGAAACCATCACAAATGACCCAGGATCTTACGCCCCCTATATTTTAGTCACTGTTGCTAATTACTACTTTTCACAGAAAGATCTAGAGAAAGGTGTCAATTGGGGACTTAGAGGAATTTATCGCAGTTGTATTGATGTCAAAATGAGTCAAGATGAAACTCTAGGTGATGTTCCACAAATCTTGCTAAGGTCTTTCGGAGAGTTCATTAAAGCCAATAACTTTACAGAAAAGCAGTATCAGGAAGTCTTTGATAAAATTCACCCGACCATCGAAAAGTGGGATCTATCAACTCCAAGGAATTACGACCGGCGTTGGGCAAGCCTTCACAGCCTCGGTGCTTTCAATAATAAGCCGCTCAACTACCTTCCTGAAAGTGAGCTCGAAAAAGTCTCAAAAGAGTTTTATAAGTCGATGCAGTAATAAAATTCTGCATCTAGAGCTCTTTCTTTATTGAAAAGTTTTCCCTCCCTCCTTACATTCCAGTGCATGGATAAGGAATGTGAGACATCATCAGACGAAATGGTAGGCAACTACCAGCTTAAAAAAGTCATTGGCAAGGGGGGGATGGGAGAAATCTACCTAGCGCACGACCCCATTTGCTCAAGACCGGTTGCCCTTAAAAAAATTCTTCCCAATTTACTCAAGTATAGCTCGATTAAGGAGCGTTTTTTGCGCGAGGCAAAGATTGCGGCTGCTCTCACTCATCCATCCATTATTCCGATTTACAGCCTCCATATTGAAGAGGATCAGATCTACTATACCATGCCCTACATCGAAGGAGAAACTCTTAAGAGCATTCTTCGTCAGACCCGTGAGCAAGAAATGTCAGGAGAACCCCCTCACCCAATTGGCTCATCAATCCCCTCACTCATTCGCATCTTTTTAAATGTATGCCAAGCAACCGACTACACGCATACCAATGGCTTCCTCCATAGAGACCTTAAAGCCGATAACATTATGGTCGGCAAGTTTGGAGAGGTGATCATTCTTGACTGGGGAATTGCAAGCAGAATTGGGGTAAGTGATGAAGCAGAAGACACTCCTGAAGAGAAGGAGGGATCGATAGAACTGACGAAGCCAGGTAAAGTTGTTGGAACTGTCAGCTACATGGCCCCTGAGCGCGCCATGGGAGCTCCTTCAACTGTACAAATGGACATCTACTCCCTGGGAGTCCTCCTTTACCAACTTCTCACACTCAAACTCCCATTTAAACGCCCTTCCCTCAAGGAATTTCGCAAAAAACTAGAGATTGAAATGTGGACAGAACCCCTTGAAGTTGCCCCACACCGTGATATTCCTCCAGAGCTTTCCCGAATTGCAAAAAAGTGCCTGCATCCCAACCCGAGCAGGCGTTACAGCTCCGTGCACGAAATGATAGCAGACCTCGAGCACTACATTGAAGGGTGTCCAGAGTGGATTCCCTCTCAAACACTTTTACTAAATACCGCGAGTGACTGGGAGTTTCAGGAAAATATCTTACTCACCAAACATATGGCAATTTCCCGTCTCTCAGGAGTGATGGAGTGGGTGATGTTAATGATCTCTAAAGACTCCTTTTCGGGAAATACGCGTGTTGAAACCACTGTTACACTCGATGAAAAAAGTGAAGGGATCGGCCTGTTAATGTGCGTTCCCGATGCCGGTGAAAGAGAAGGGCTTGAAGAAGGGTATTTGATTTGGCTAGGAGCAAAAGGACACTCCGGATGTAAACTCTTTCGCTCTAACGTGGAAGTCATGGATATTCCCGATGTTTATCTCAAGCCAGGCAAAGCTTATCATATCAGTCTCGAAAAGATCGACAACCACCTAAGACTGTCTGTTGATGGCACCTCCATTTTAAACTATGTCAGCCATATCCCCTTAATCGGAGGGCATATTGGCGTTCTCTCCAAAGATGCCGACTACAAACTCGAAGAGGTCTTAGTCTCGCTCGGAAGCCAAAACGTCATGGTCGGGTGCCTTTCGATTCCCGATGCCTTTCTAACGAGCAAAGACTATGAAAAGGCCCTTACAGAATACCGTCGTATTGCACACTCCTTCAAGGGAAGAGCAGAAAGCCGCGAAGCGACTTTTCGCGCGGGAATCACTCTTTTAGAAAAAGCAAAAAGTCATAAAACTAAAAAAATAGGAATCTTCCAAGAAGCTCTTGATGAATTCGAAAAACTTCGATCCACCCCTGGAGCTCCATTGGAATACTTAGGAAAATCCCTAGTCTACCGAGCAGAGAACGATTTAGAAGAGGAAGTCAAGTGCCTCGAGCTTGCAGTCAGAAAGTTTACTAAGCACCCTTTAATTCACCAACTCGAAGAGCACATCACTTTTAGATTCCACGAAACTGCGCGAAGAGATCGTAAAGGGGCCTATTCATTCGCGCTGCTCACGCTGCGACACCTCCCAAAGCTCATCCGATCAGAAGCAACGAAAAGCCTAATTGAGAACCTGACATCGGAATGGGAGCCTCTTCCCTTTATTGAAACTCCGTTTAGTGAAGCCATAGATGAAAATCACACACTATTTTTTGCAATTAGCCTATCGTTCTGGCTATCGAAACCGACAGTTCTCTACGAGATTACCCATAAACTCAATCCAGAATGCAATGAGGCTCTCCCTCTTCTTACAAATATTCTCCTTGCACTCTTAGAGATGGGATACCCTGACCTCGCTCAATATATTTTGAATATGGTTCAGGACAAGTTTTCGGGGAGTGAATTCGATACCCTCAAAAGCGCATTTGAACGCTCTTCCATCGACTCACTTACCCCTCCAACCACACCATTACAAGAGCGGATCCTGTATGCAACCATTCGCTCTCGCCTATCTATAAATACAGCTTCACAAATGCTACCTCTACTCAAGCAGATCGACTCCCCTAAGGCTCTCCCCTATAAAATTTGGACTTACCTCCTTTGTGGAGAGCATGAAAAATGCCTCCCCTTATTGCAAGAGTTAGATCCGTCAAGCGACTCCTACAACCTTCTATATGGCTGCTATCTTTCCGCATCTAAAGGCGAGCAAGAAGGGCTTGCTCACTTCAAGCCAGAAGCAAGCCGTCGGTTCCCCCCAACATCCGACCTCCTCAGTCACTACTTGAAAGGGAATATCCAGCTCGAAAAAGGGTGGATTGATCACGCCTTTCTCCACGAAAAAGTCGCTCTCTATCGCGAGCTTGCGCTCTACTCCACTTGTCTTGGAAAAAAAGAGGATGCAGAAGAGTATGAAAAAGTGATCGAAACATTACTCAAAAAAGAGCAAGTTGCGTTAAACTTTCTTGAATGAACGACGATCTTCCAAAGCAATATAACCCAGACCTCGTTGAAAATAAGTGGTATGATTTCTGGGAACGCAAAGGCGTTTTCCATGCCGATGCACTCTCTGATGCCCCTCCATTTTCGATCATCCTCCCTCCGCCGAATGTAACGGGAATTCTCCATATGGGACACGCCCTTGGAGGAACGCTGCAAGATATGCTCACCCGCTATTACCGCATGTCGGGATTCAAAGCCGTGTGGATTCCAGGAACTGACCACGCGGGAATTGCAACCCAAACGGTTGTTGAACGCCACTTGATGGAAACCCAAGGCAAACGTCGCACCGACTTTTCGCGCGAAGCCTTTTTAAAACACGCATGGAAATGGAAAGAAGACCACGAAAAGCGCGTCATTGATCAGCTCAAAACACTCGGCTGCTCTTGTGACTGGCTCCGTCAGCGATTTACCATGGATCCAGATGCCAACCTCGCAGTGCGCACCCTCTTCAAGAAAATGTTTGACGATGGTCTCATCTACCAGGGCGATTACCTCGTTAACTGGGATCCTGTCACACAAACAGCTCTTGCCGATGATGAAGTAGAGTATGAAGAAAGAGAGACTCACCTTTGGTACTTTAACTACCCTTTTGAAGAGGGTGAAGGACACCTAACAATCGCGACAACTCGCCCTGAAACTTTACTTGGTGATGTTGCTGTTGCTGTTTCTCCGAAAGATGAGCGCTATAAAGATTACATTGGCAAGCGCGTTCTCCTCCCTATTGTCAACCGCTCCATGCCCATCATTGCCGACCCCTTCGTTGACAAAGAGTTTGGAACAGGTGTTGTTAAAATCACACCTGCACATGACCCCAACGACTACGAAATAGCCCTACGCCACGATCTCCCTATGATCAACCTTCTTAATCCAGACGGCACTCTCAATGAAAATGGCCTCGAATATGAAGGGCTAACAATGGAAGAGGCAAGACGCCATATTGTTGCCAGAATGAAGGAGATTGGCTTTCTAAGTGAGATCAAACCCCATACCAATCGCGTTGGCCTATCTTACAGATCAAAAGCCGTTATCGAACCCTACCTATCCAAGCAGTGGTTTGTCAAAATGGCTCCCTTCAAGGAAAAGCTCATCGATGCTGTGAAGAGTGGGAAAGTCAAGCTCGTTCCCAAAAGCTGGGAAAAGACCTACTTCCACTGGATCGAAAATCTTCGAGACTGGTGCATTTCCCGCCAGCTCTGGTGGGGACACCGCATCCCTGTATGGAAGCACAAAGAAGACCCTTCAAAAATCATCTGTTATGAAGGAGAGGGCAAGCCAGAAGAAGTCAATAAAGAGCCTCTCATGTGGGAGCAAGATCCCGATGTCCTCGACACCTGGTTTTCCTCTGCCCTTTGGCCCTTTAGCGCCCTGGGATGGCCCCATAAAACAAATGAGCTAAAAGCATTTTACCCCAACTCAGTCCTACTTACAGGACACGACATCCTTTTCTTTTGGGTCGCCCGTATGATCATGATGGGTGAATATGTGATGGGCACTGTTCCATTTAAAGAAGTCTCACTTCAAGGCCTGATCTACGGAAAGTCCTACTGGAGAGAAAAAGAAGGGTATGTCCTGCCCGAAGAGAAAAAATCTTACGACCTGGGCACTCCTCCCCCAAAAGATGTCCATTCTAAATGGGAGAAAATGTCCAAATCTAAAGGGAATGTCATTGATCCCATTGAAGTCATCAATTCCTATGGCGCCGATGCAATGCGTATGGCCCTAGCCGCTAGTGCAACAGAAAGTCGCCAAATTGACCTCGACCGCCGCCGCTTTGAGGAATTCAAAAACTTCGCAAACAAAGTGTGGAATGGATCCCGTTTTGTCATGATGAACTTAGAGCTCTCCTCTGAAGAGCTCAGCGAGGGAATCGAATTGGATGCCCTGACTCTTGAAGATCGTTGGATCCTTTCAAGACTGAGCCATGTGACAACCGAAATCCAAGAGAGTTTTAAGACCTTCCACTTTGATCGCATTGCAAACCACGCCTACACCTTCTTCTGGGATGAGTTTTGCTCCTATTACGTCGAGATCTCCAAGCCCTACCTATTTGGAAAAGCGGGAACTCCTGAAACCAAAAAGAATAAACAGAAAATCCTTGTTGCGACACTCCTTAGCGCGCTCAGACTCATGCACCCCGTTGCCCCTTTCATTACTGAAGAGATCTTCCACCTACTAAAAGGAAGATTCCCATCGCTCCATGCTAAAGGAAAGGATCCCTACACAGACGATCTAGTTGCGGCCCTTTCCAAAGAAGCCTGCGCTGTTGCGCCATTTCCGACGCCACTTACTCCAGTAGACCCGAAGATTGAATCAACCTTCAAAGAGGTCCAAGAAGTCATCTACACTGTTCGTAACATTCGAGCAGAAATGGGCATCCCTCCGGGAACTCCTACCCAATTAATGATTATAGGAGAGTCTAACCTCATTGAAGCAAACCAAGACATCCTAAAAGCCCTTTTGCCCATTCGAGAGATCCAAATCAATCCCCCACGCTCAGATAACGCATTCGAAAGCCACGCGCAGCTGGGAGATACAGAAATCATCATTCCTCTACCTGAAGAACTACGTGAAAAAGAGCTCCTCCGACTCAAGAAGGAAAAGGAAAAAACCGAAAAACAAATAGAGGGAATTAAAGGGCGCCTAAGTAACCCCAACTTTGCAGATAAAGCGCCTAAAGAAGTCGTCGATGAAGCAAAGGCTCAGCTCACTAAACTCGAAAAGAAACTCGCTGAAATAGAAAAAAGAACTCAGTAAGGGACTGTTGGGAAAGTCGCTTTCTACAGATTTTGTAGCAGTTTTAGAGAAAAATCTAAAGAGTTGAAAATTCGCATATACCTAAGTATAGGGAATTTGAATTTTTTTTGATTTTGCCTAAAAATGAGCAAAAGATGTGGGAATGGAATTTCCCAACAGACCCAGTAAAGCTCAAACTATGACTTCTTAGATTTTCTTTCGTTCTCTTTGAGATACTTCTTACGCAGGCGAATTGTATTCGGAGTCACTTCAACATATTCATCATCTTGGATATAGTCGATCGCAACTTCTAGTGTCATCTGCCTTGGAGGTGTGAGAATAATGCTTTCATCACTTCCCGAAGCGCGTACATTCGTGAGCTGCTTTTCTCGCGTAATGTTCACACCGAGGTCATTGTCACGATTATTCTCACCAATGATCATCCCCTCATACACTTCATCGGTTGGCTTCACAAAAAGCACACCACGACTTTGAAGGTTAAAACACGCATAACCGGTCGTTTTTCCCTGATTGATTGAAATGAGCACACCATTTTTTCTTCCAGGAATCTCACCCTTAGAAGGGGCATAAGCATCAAAGATTGAAGTTAAAATCCCGAGACCTTTAGTGACGGTCAGAAACTCATTTCTGTAACCAATTAAACTTCTTGTTGGAAGCAAAAACTCAATTGTTGTGATCTGATGCTCATTTGTATGGAGATTCACCATCTCACCCTTTCGACGGTTTAGCTCTTGAATCACCGTTCCCGAAAACTCATCGGGCACCTCAATATGGACCCGCTCAATCGGCTCCTCACCATCGCGCATGATCACCTGAGGTCTCGATACCAAAAACTCGTACCCTTCGCGGCGCATCGCCTCAATTAAAATCGATAAGTGGAGCTCTCCCCGTCCAGCAACGCGAATCATCTCCTCACGCCCTTCAACCTCTTCAACCTGAAGGGATACATTCGAGCGCTTTTCGTACATTAAGCGATCCCGAATCTTATTCATCGTCACATGTTTTCCCTCTCTTCCAACAAAAGGACCAGAGTTCACCATAATATCAACAGATAGCGTTGGAGCACCGAGCTCAATTGAGGGAAGCTGCTGCACATTGTTGGGATCACAGAGGGTATCTCCAATCATAACCTCGGGAGCTCCAGATATGCTCACGATATCTCCTACGCCTGCTTCTTCCATCTCGACCTTATCTAGGCCATGGTAACCATCAATCCGTGTGATTTTATGCTTCGTTGGATGCCCTTCATGGTTGATTAGGGTAAATGTATCCCCTTTCTGCACCTTTCCTTCTAAAATGCGTCCTGTAGCCTGCCTTCCTAAGAAGTCACTATGGGAAAGCGTACTCGCCTGCATCAAAAAGGGAAGCTCTACATTACCCGGAGGGTGTGGCACTTTATCGATGATCAGATCGAGAAGCGGTCTAACATCCTTTTTCTCATCCCCTTCATTAAGATAAGCATACCCCTGAATCGCAGACGCATAACAATAAGAAAAATCGAGCTGCTCATCAGAAGCCCCAAGCTCTACAAAAAGATCAAAGGTCTTGTTCAAAGTCTCCTCAGGCGTTGCATGAGGGCGGTCAATCTTGTTCAGAACCACAATCGGTTTCAGTCCCATTTTGAGAGCTGCAGATAAAACAAACCGCGTCTGAGGCATAGGTCCCTCTTGAGCATCGACAATCAGAATTACACTATTCACCATTCCAAGCACTCTCTCCACCTCTCCAGAGAAGTCCGCATGTCCTGGAGTATCAATCACATTAATCTTGTAATCATCTACGAAAAGGCTTGTGTGCTTTGAGAAGATCGTAATCCCCCGCTCCTTCTCCTGCTCATAAGAGTCCATGGCTCGCTCAGGAACGGCTTCATTCTCTCTAAAAATCCTTGCATAGCTCAGGAGGCAGTCAAGGAGGGTCGTTTTCCCATGGTCAATATGGGCAATGATCGCGATGTTGCGAATTTTATCTGGTGAATACATGGCGCTAAGAATAAATTATTTGCACATATCAAGCAAGAAGTATTCATGCACAGCATTCCTAACGCCTTTCTCAGGTCACGCCCTTTAAACGCCTACAAAACAACTGACTATTATTTTAATTAACTAATAAGCAATTATTTGATATAATAAACAAATAATTTAAAAATAAGAGGGGTAATAATGAGCACTACTAGTATTTCATCTGAGAGCCTGCTCTCAAATCCAGCAGATATCTCAAGAATCGACTCTGATCAAACAGATCTATCTGCTTCTGGTTATTCTACAACGAGAACCGCTTCAAGCACTCTAAGCCAAAAAGTGAGAGAGCACTGTAGGGATATTGAGCTCTACCTTAAAACGGGACTTACTCCTGAGGATATCCAGTCCGCCATTGAAGTCATCCCATCCTACCAACTGGACCTAGACGCATGTGGAGAGTCTGATCGATGTGGCAAAATTGCCGATTTCAATGCAGAAATGCAGTCATTCGGAAAGGCACTCAAAGCAGCAGGAGACAACCAGCTTGCTAGTTTTGATGAAAGAATTGAAAGCGCAATGGATGCTTCTGTGTTTGGCATAGAGCCTTCAAGTGAGTTTGTGGAAGAGATACATAATGATAGAGAAAAATATATTGAGAGCGCTTTCTTTGACCATCAACGCGCTTTAAATCGTGGTGATTGTTCTGCGCACCAGGTAATTCAGGAGTTTTTCTATGATAAGGAGTCACCACATGAAAGACTATCTCTTCAAAAGCCTTTGACGTACCAAGAGGAAAACCCCTCTTTAGAACAATTAACGAAAAATCAGAGAAGTACCTGTCTTGCAGCTGCAAGTAAAATCAAAGCATTTGCAGATGCTATGGCAATCGATCCATCAGACTTTATAAGAAATAGTGTAGTATCCCCCAGAACGCAGAAGAACCTTCTTGGAGCGCTTCTTCAGATTGATCCTCTTGAAGATATCCACCATCTTTATTAAACATCACCCCTTTTTTAGACCAGTCTCGCCCAATATGAGACTGGTCGCCCTTTCAGAAGCTCCAGGCGCTTTCCCAACATATCTACCTTAACATAAAAAACTTAAAAAGCGGCTTAAGTTAAGCCCCAGGATCCATATGCTTATACGTCTTATAGCAAAAGAAATAGAATCTATTTTAATATTATAAATAAAATAGATTTAAATTAAATTAATAATTTGTTAATATTTATTTAATAACAAACATTAAATATGGCTTTAATTATGTTAGATAAGCGAATTTCAAGTTCAACTCAACCTAGCTCAACCTCTGATACCAGCTCAAATGCGAATATTGGCTTTTCGGTGAAAGAATTAGCAAGTAGGGTTGGATTTGCTGTCATTAGGTTTTTTACCACCTCGATTCCGAAATGGTGGAACTCTAATGGCATTTGGCATCGTATTATGATGCGAAATCATGATGAAGATATTGACCTGCAAGGTAGAGCCTCAGCGCTAAGCAATGATACTGCATTTAAAAGATCCGAATTAAAGAGTCTGGAAAATGAGGCGAAAAAGCTGCAAAATTATGACAGAGAAATGGCTCTCCATAAAACATTCCAAGATCCCAAAAAAAAAGAAGACTACAAAAATAGAACAAAAGACTCGTACAAAAGAAATTACATAGATGCCACAAACCAATGTTTAGATCTTGAATATAGTTCTTTTTATGCAACATATCAAAATGCTGAATCAGAAGAAGAGCAGGAAGATGCAATTGCAAGAATGAGAGAGATTGACGCAAAAAAGGATGCACATAGAAAGGAGCAAGTAGAAGCAACCTTTCCATCTCGTTGGGAAGCTCTTTGCGAAAAGTATGAACAGCCTCCTGAAAAGCCAACGTTTACAGATGCTATACCTGAATCGAAAGTCCGTGATTATATAAATTGTCGATCCGTTGCAACGCAACTCCAAATAGCTAGTAAAAATAAAGGACCTGATAGTGAGCGTTTAGTAAAGCATTATGTTGAAAGCGACCTTGCTCGAAAAAATGTAGTGCTACTACTTTCTGCTCGCAAGTAGTAATTGCATCAAGCTTAGCTATGACTGCTTGCTTGAATTAACTGAAGGAGGGAACAATGTCTTTCGGTCCAGCCCCCAAATCAGACGGCGTAAAAGATGCGCAGACAGGCTTTTTAAGCTTAATTTCAGATTTAGCATCTTCTACTATTTCAACTTTAGCTAGATTAATAGCTTGGGCAAGTACCCAGTTCAACTTATTTAAAATTAAACGGTTTCCTCCATATGACTTAAAAGAGCGCGTCAGTGTCATTCCAACGAAAGCATTAGGACAAGATGTTGCTCATTCCTACAGAACGGATCTAGAGAGAGTTGAAGCTCAAGGAAACTGGAATGTAAAAATGGGATGGTTTGAAAGCGCGCTTAGCAAAAAAGATCACGATCACATATCTAGTCTTCGCGCGGAAATGTCCACAGCTCATCACTGGGCAGACTTTTATAACGATACGGAGACAAAGAATCAATTCCATAACGAAGAGTACGATCTGAGCAAGGACGTTGATCAGTACATTGAACAACGATTTTTTGAAGAACAGAAAAAAGCAAATAATGGTGAGACGCAAGACGAATCGATCGCCACATTCTTTAAGCTTCACTCAAAAGCAAGAGAATGGAAAAAGCCAGAAGCTCCTAACCAAGGTCGTGAAGACTCTATAGATGCACAGTCTTGTAAAACTGTTGCTGAGATGATTGAAGAGCTTCACAAAAGCAAAGGGCTGCCAATCGAAGCCTGTCTTGAGCAGGCCATCCCTTCCGAAATCAAACGCAAGAATGTTTCGCTCTTTTTAACAAGCAATCTTTGGCAAGCTAAAGGCTAAGCTTGAATTCAATTTATTTTTTGGTAAGTATTGTACCTTTCTAAAAGACGAGCAGTACTCAGTATGGGGAATACACCATCAACAGGTAATACAACTCAACAACGGCGACCTCCAATTCCCGCACCCAATTTTAATGTAGGTGCTCAAGCCCCTCTTCCCCCTCCAGAAGTAAACTCCTCTGCAAACTTTAGACGCCGCTCTCAACCCGTCAGCAATGATAGCTTTACATCGGCTGCATCAGTGAATTCGACGCGCCGCTTGGATCAAGCTCCACTGAGTAAATCAGCACAGATCGTGCAGGCTATTAGTCGATTGGACACATCAATCACAATGGATGAGGCATACGTGCTTGCGATTGCTTCTCTTATCCGGATTGAAACAGGGTATCAAGCGAACTTATCTCAATATCGCAATGCGCTAGAAGAATTTAAAAGTGCTCATTCTGCCCCCCCAGAGAGTCATAAAAGACTCGTGCAAGAAGAAGAAAAGAGAAAGGGTATAGAGACCTCAATGTGCGAAAAGGAAGGGATCATCCAGCATTATATGGCAAGTTCGTCTGAGCATCAGGAAGCTAAAATCTCTCGTGATAGATACCAATCAGAACTCGATCGCCTTGAACCAATTGTTCAAAAGCTAGTGGAAGAGAGTGAGGAAGATTGGGAAACTCTTTTCAAAAAGGAAAAAAAATTCAGTCCACCAGCGGGTTTATTAGAAGAAACACGCAAACGGTTAGCCATTTTTCATAGCTATGAGGATGTCGCAAATCAGTTGATCGCTGAAGCTAAAAAAGTAGATGTTTTTGTTGTCGAAGTGGTCACCTTCTACGTGGGGAAATTACGCGATCCTCTTAAGTCTAATGTGAATATCATCACACACTTTGTTGCACGCCTTACACCACCAACAATTGACGACTAACTGCGCTTTCTCTCTGCTCTTTCTTTTCTAACAAGGCGGTCAAATGCTCGAGTCTCTTTAGCAATCACCCCACTTAAAAGAAAGAGGGCAATAAGGTTGGGAAACGCCATCAACCCATTCATCATGTTGGCAAAGCCCCAAATCACCTGTAGTGACAAAATCGCCCCAGGAATCACAACGAGTGTAGAAAGAATACGGTAGACTTTGACAGCGCGAAAGCCAAAGAGGTACTCCACACATTTTTCTCCATAATAAGCCCACCCCAAAATTGTCGAGTAGGCAAAGGGGATCAAAAGGATGGTGACAAAGAGCCCGCCATACGGGACCAGTTTGTCGAAGGCACGGAGAGCGAGAGCAGAACCGTCTAAGATCTTCCCGTCGGGCCCAACATCCCCTAAGACCCCTGAGATTGCAATGACAAGGCCTGTAATTGTGCACACGACCCCTGTTGTGATAAAGACACTACACATCGAAATAAGAGCTTGCCGCCCTGGGGTGTCTGTTTTTGCTGCAGCTGCCGCAATAGGAGAGCTTCCAAGCCCCGCTTCACTAGAAAAAACACCTCGAGAAACACCATATTGGATAGCCATGGTGACAGTCGCACCAGCAAAGCCCCCAACAGCGGCTTGCCCTTTCCAGGCAGACTGGAAGATTAAGTGAATTGCTGCTGGAACAACAGGGGCATTGTAGAAGAGGATCCCGATCCCGAGCAAAACATAGGCGGCTCCCATGATGGGGACAAGGATGGAGACGACCTTTCCGATGCTTTTGATCCCCCCAAGAAGGGCAGCGCCCACCACAACCATAAGGATAAGCCCGACCCAGATTGGATTAACTCCTACTAGATCTTGCACTGCGTGGGCAACGGAGTTCGCCTGAACCATATTTCCCGTACCAATGGCAGTGATTCCTCCAAACAGGGCAAAGAGGAGAGCGAGGGGTTTGAGCTTAGCTCCCCTTTCGAGGTAGTACATGGGTCCCCCACACATCTCCTTGGCCTCATCTGTTACGCGGTACTTAATCCCAAGAATGGCCTCTCCATACTTGGTTGCCATCCCAAAAAGCGCAGCGCCCCACATCCAAACGATTGCGCCCATTCCTCCAACAGCAACAGCTGTTGCGACTCCTGTAATGCTTCCAATCCCTATCGTCGCGGCAAGAGCGGTCATAAAAGCTTCAAACTGGCTAATATCCCCTTTTGCTTTGTCATCATGGCGAGAAAAAGCAAGTTTATGGGCATAGAAGAAGTAGCGAAACTGAAGGGCGCGTGTCCGAAGAGTTAAGAAAAGCCCCACAACGACCAGAAGGATGAGTAGAGGAGCGCCCCAAATGAGCTCATTTGCTCGGGAAAGGAAGTTTTCTAGGATGTTCATTTATAAGTTTAAAAAACCTTTTTCGGTGATCAATTGATGGGCGACATCATAAACGCTCTCCCCTTTCTCTTCTACTGCGTGGTTCATTTTTCTGATATCATCAAGGGTAATTTGCCCACAAAGGAGCTGAAGGATTTCGCTCAGATCAGGGTTCCGGTTGAGCACTTCATTGCGAACAAGAAATATGGCGTCATATGAAGGGAAGCGGTCTCGGTCATCTTTGAGCTCAGTAAATCCATAGGTACGGATGGGGCTATCGACACTATACCCACTAATCACATCAATCCCTTGATTAAGGAGGGTGAGATAGAGCAAAGTGTGTTCGATCCGCTGCACGCAATCAAGCCTCATCTTGTAGCCTTGGGTTAAGATGGAAAATTCGGGACGGCTGCAAAGCTCAGGATCTAGCCCAATTTTAATGTAGGGAGTCTGCTCCTTTAGGTCAGAGAGTGTATAGAGGCCTCTTTCTTTTGCAAGTTCGGGGCGCGTTAGCAACACATAGCTATTGGAAAAGCCTACAGGTTTTGTCAAGTTGAGGTCATAACTCCCCAGCATGGCATCTTGGATCTCATCGATCACTTGCTCTCTTGTTTTGCTAGTGGGATCTTTCTTCAAAATAGAGGAGTAAATCGTCCCCGTATACTCCATATAGAGGTCAATAGAACCTGCAGTCAGGGCATTGAAAGTTAAAAATGTTCCATCAAAGTTATGCTTCCGCTCTACAGCCTCATGTGTTCGCGCTTCATAGAGCTGAGCGACAACTTCCCCTACAAGTTGTCCCTCGATATCTTTTGCCCCTATGATCAGCTTCTGAGAGCGATGGAGGAAGTGAGAGAAAAATAAAGTAGTCATAGTGAGTAAGATCACTAAAGCAGCAGACAAAGTGAGGATTAGTCGATTTCGAAAAGCATCCATAATCGCCCAAGTCTACGTTGGATGGAAAAAGATCTCAACCTTCTACTTCCAACAGACCTTATGAAAAAATGGAAGATATGGTATGAACTCATTTGATCATTTTTACTATTTTGGAAAATATCTATGTCTCTATGCCATTCCCCTCTTCTGACTCCTAATGAACTCCAGCAAAAGTTTCCTCTCAATCCAGATCAAGAAGAGCTTCTAAGAGACTTTCGCAAAATGGGACAAGATATCTTAAGTGGAAACACACAAAAGTTTGTGGCCATTGTTGGCCCCTGCTCGATCCACGACCCTGCAGTGGCAATAGAATATGCAAAGCGCCTTCAGTCGCTTCAAGAAAAGGTCTCAGACCACATCTTCCTAGTCATGCGCGTTTTTGTCGAAAAGCCGCGGTCACAATTTGGATGGAAGGGATTCGTCTATGATCCTTTGCTGGATGGAAGCCATACGATTGATGTGGGACTTAGTCGTACAAGGGAGCTATTGATCGAGCTCACCAACATGGAAATCCCTATAGCTACAGAATTCCTCGATCCTTTGCTTATTCCCTACTATAGTGAACTGATCACATGGGGGATGATTGGTGCGCGCACCACAGCTTCTCAGGTGCACCGGCAGATGGCCTCCCAACTTTCAATCCCCATCGGATTTAAAAATGAAACCGATGGAACGATCGATAATGCGATCGCTGGAGCGCTCGCTGCAAGGATGCCTCAAGCGCTTCTAGGAATTGATGGAGAGGGAAAAGTTGCGATCATTCACTCCCAAGGAAACCCCAATACTCACCTCGTTTTGAGAGGAGGAACACTTTTTCCAAACTACGACCCGATTTCGATTTCAGAAACGATCCAGAAAAAGAGGCTCGCTGGACTCTACTCTCCAATCATCATCGACTGCGCCCATGGAAACTCCCAAAGAGACGCCGAGAAACAAAAAGAGGTATTCTACTCTGTTCTCGAACAGATCGAGCAGGGGAACAATTTGATCATGGGAACCATGATTGAAAGTCACTTGGAAGGAGGGAATGCAGTCTCATTTACCGACCCCTGTCTCGATTGGGAGTCGACAGAGTCAATGCTCCTCGATGCCTACAATGCACTCAAGCCATGTCATGTTTAGAGCTCATCAACAGTGATCAGCTTGGTCCATAGCTTCTGTTGCCACTCTTTAATGACTTCCCCATCTTGATTTGCAATCTCAGCACGGTAGCTAATGAACCCCTTCCTTTCACCAAATAGAGGGTCCAATAAACGATAGGTTTCAATTCCTCTTTGTCTATTGACGGGATAGTGAAAAACCCCTTCAGTCATATCTCCGTAGAGAACATGAAGATTCAAAGTAAGGGGCTCACCTAAAGCTTGAGGAGGAAGGCGCCACTCCAAAACGAGCTCTTGTCCATGAGGTGGATGCTTCTGTCTAGGATCTGGGCTCCCTACAAAGGTGCTTGCTAGAGAGTTTTGATCGACAACCTCTCGCTTTAGGCTCAAATAATATTTTTCACACCCTGTCATCAAGAGAATCGACGCAAGGAAAAGGAATAAAGAGGATTGACGAAGCCTTAGCAATTTCGGTACCATAACTAAATTAATATGAGTGATCAAAGAGAAAGTGTCAACGGTGTGATTTTTGATCAGGACAGGGAAAAGATCCTGCTGATCAAGAGGAGAGATGTCCCGGTATGGGTGCTTCCTGGGGGCGGGATTGAGCCTAAAGAGTCCCCTGATGTGGCCGCCATCCGAGAGGTTGCTGAGGAGACGGGGTATCAAGTAAAAATTAGAAAAAAGGTGGGCGAATACAGCCCTCTGTGCAAGCTCGCAAAATTCACCCATCTCTACGAATGTGAGATCCTCTCTGGAGAGCCTACGCTCGGCTCGGAAACAGCCGGAATTCAATTTTTTTCTTTAAATGACCTGCCCTATCACCTCCCCCCTCCCTACCCCGATTGGATTCAGGATGCCTCTGAAAATCACGCGGAAGTTTTAAAAAGAAACATTACAAGCGTGACCTATGGAACACTCATTAAAAATTTAATCTTTCACCCTCTCCTCGTTATTCGCTTTTTACTTACTAAAATTGGAATTACAATTAATTCGCAATTGTAAAATCGTTGTTTTTATGTTATAATATTTTAGTTAATAATAAATTATAACAATAAAATGACACAGTATTTCGAATATCGCCCAGATCATATTCCCACCTCTGAGTCTATCCAGGACTACTATGTTCAACTAAAAAATTTATGTGACAGCGGCGTGGATTCTTGGCATGGAAGCAAAGAGGGGCTGAAAGTCATCAATAAAGCCCAGCAGATTTGGTTCAAATTTTTAGGAAAAGCATTTCGCGTTCCCACAAGTGTGCACAACGTCGAATATGCTCTCCTTAAAACTCTTTATCACGGGTACACCCAAGGGCACTTTTGTACCGAGCAAGCAAAGTGTGTATTGGCAAGCTTGAAATATCAAGCAAACCAAAGAGAGTTTTCCACAACGCTAAGTGATGTTCTATCTCTCATTGGTGAGAATAACAGAGATGAATTTTCTGAAGAGAAACGGGCACAATTAGTAAGCCACCTTACGAATTTTGAAGAAGGACATCGCCCAGAACTTTCAACTCTTTGGGAAAGCGCAACAAAAGTCACACCTGATGTCATGCCAGACTTTGGTATGGGCCCGATCGCTCAAGGAGAGCGCGCTCTCGCAAATGGACGTTTCGAGGAAGCGATTGGATATGCAGAATCTGCATACAAGCTAGCAATCAGAGATCAGTACGAAAATGTAGAAAAGCTTTTCTTAGGCATTGCGGATCGCATCAAATACCCTCATCCTACAGTGATGAAAAGACTCAAAGATCTATTGTCTTCAGCAGATAGTCAACGTGCTGCAGCAATTAGAGCTGCCCTCAAAGAATTAGATTCAAGTACACCAATGCCAGAAAACGAAATGGGGCGCTATCACCTAATGAAGGGAAAAATGGCAGTAGGACAAAAGCGCTACCGAAACGCACTGGAGCATTTTAGAATCGCGATTGAACATGCTCCCTCTCCATTCCAAGACCAAAACTTTGTCCATGACTATCTGACTGCACTTAAGCATGAAAATCGATTGGCAGAAGGAATCAATCGATTGAATAACCACATCCACCATTTGATGAGTAATTCAGCAGAATCCACTTCATTGCACAACAAACCTGAAGAGCGCCTTACTCATCTAAGCACTGTTCGCCCGCAAATTGAAGAGGCCATTTCACTTCTGCATATTCTAAAAAAGCATGAGCCAGAACAAGGCGCCCACCCCTATAGGTTAGGCTACTTATACGAATACTTAAATCATGAGTACGATCATGTAGATGAAGCACCTAACGATCATCGCACATACTATTGGGATGCGGTCATGCTCAAACCTGACAATCCCTACTATGTTGAATCTGCTTGGCACCATTATCATTCGTCGAATAGCATCCCTGAAGGTGTGATCAATGCATGGAGCCATGTGCGTCAAACTTCACGCATAGGATTATTGAATGCGGAAGCCTGGTATGAACATCAGCGCTGGGTCAAAAAGTAACACTACTACTCACTTGATAACATCTTCTTGGGATCGATAGCAGCATCGAACTCTTCTGGGGTTAAATATCCAAGAGAGAGTGCTACTTCACGAAGGGTGGTTTTTTCTGTTTGGGCTTTTTTTGCGACTTCCGCAGCTTTGTCATACCCAATGATGGGACTTAGTGCTGTGACAAGCATAAGAGATTCTCTGACATGGCGCTCAATATTGGGCAAATTTGGCTGAATACCTTTTAGGCAACGCTGAGTAAAGTTCACGAGGGTATCGCTGAGAAGCAGGATTGATTGAAGAAGGTTGTAAATCATCATCGGCCTGTAAACGTTGAGCTCAAAGTTCCCTTGCGAGCCTGCAAAACCGACCGCAACATCATTCCCCATCACATGGACACAAACCATGGTAAGGAACTCACATTGTGTGGGATTGACTTTGCCCGGCATGATCGAGGAACCGGGTTCATTTTCAGGGAGAATGATTTCTCCTATTCCCGAGCGAGGACCTGAGGCCATCCAGCGGATATCATTAGCTATTTTCATTAGGACACCTGCTAGGCATTTGAGTGCGCTGGAAGCCTTCACTGTTGCATCATCAGCACCGAGGGCTTCAAAGGGATTCTTTGCCGGAGTGAAGGGTTCTCCTGTGAGTTCACAAATCACCTCGACCACTCTTTTCTTATATCCTTTGGGGGCATTGATTCCCGTGCCAACTGCTGTCCCACCGATCGCTAACTCTTGCAGGTGAGGAAGGGTACTCATGATAGTCTCAATTGCATGCTCGATTTGCGAAGCATAACCCGAAAACTCCTGACCCAATGTAAGCGGGGTAGCGTCCATCAGATGGGTGCGCCCAATCTTGATAATGGATTCAAAGGCTTGTGCTTTAGCTTTGAGTTCACCCAAGAACACCTTAAGTGCTGGAAGAAGCCTCTGCTTTATGTCTAAGGTCGCTGCGATATGCATGGCTGAGGCAAAGGTATCGTTGGAGGATTGTGAGAGATTCACATCGTCATTAGGGTGAATGGGGTCCTTGGAGCCCATCACTCCACCCATCTTCTCGATGGCGTAGTTGCTAATCACCTCGTTGACATTCATATTGGTATGAGTGCCGGAGCCTGTTTGCCAAACGCTTAAGGGAAAGTGGTCATCGAGTTTGCCTGAAATGATGCAATCTGCCGCATCGCAGATGCCCTTTTTTTTCTCAGACGAAAGGAGTCCGAGTTCTTCATTGACGATCGCCGCTGCCTTTTTGATTGTGGCTTGGGCATAGATCACTTCAAGGGGGATTTTTTCAGTGCCTATCGGGAAATTTTGCCTGGAGCGCTCTGTTTGTGCTCCCCAGTACCGATCTTCTGGTACGGGAATCGCTCCAAGCGCATCGGTCTCTTCTCGCACAGCTATCTCCCCCTTTTTTTTCTATATAGACGTAAGGAGATAACTGTGCAACTCTAGATTGTAGACCTAGATGACATTGAGTAGTTAGGATGAGGAAAGGAACGTGTTTTATTCATTACCAGTTGATTATAAAAAGCGCAGTCATGTTAAGAAAACATGGCGAGCATTTTTTAATCGTCTGGTGATTAATAGAATACGTTAATTTTCCAGCATAACTGCTCAATATCATCTTTAGATGAGTAGGAGTGCGAAGACGAATGCAAAGAGTGCAAATGACTCGACAATCCCAAGAGCGGCAAGGCATTTACCATAAATGCTGGGCTGCTTTGCAGAGGCTTGGATCGCTGTTGCCGCACAAAGGCCTTGGTAGATTGCTGAAATCATGATCGCGAGTCCAATGGATACGCCAATTCCAATTCCAGAAGTTGCAGCAAGCGTTTTAGCGTCAATTGCTTGTTTCATCAAAATCATCAATACGAAAGCATAGATTGACTGTGAAGAAGGAAGGGCGGAAATCCCAATAAACTTACCGTGGTTCTCATCCACTCTTGCCATCACCCCATGAGAGGCCATTCCAGCAATTCCGCACCCAATCGCGCTGCCTAAGCAACCGAGGCCGAGGACAATCGCAGGTCCAATCATTTCAAAACTCATCGTTTCATCTCCTGTTATTTAAATAATCTTAGTGGGTTAAAGAGCTTGCCTCCACCTTCAAAGCAGTGGTGGTACCATTCAATGAAGTTCAAGCGCAGGCCATGTATGGTCCCTCCCATAATCCCCACAGTAATATTGATCGCGTGCCCCAAAATAATGACAAAAAATCCTGCGGCAAAGCCCATGCTTCTTCCCATATCGTTAAATGTGCTAGCGAGGATCATCCCCGCAAGACCGAGTGCATAAAGTCGTAGGTAGGAAAGGATATCGGCGAAGAGTTCGATCGGCTTCGTCAGCTCAATAAGCCCCTTTAACCTATTTTGGATCAATGCTAGAAGTAGAGCGACAATGATCCCCCCTAGAAAGAGCTGTCCTCCTAGGATAAAGCTCCCTGGCCTTGATACGAGTCCTAAGAAAACGGGTAACACTGTTGTACCGAGAACTTTGGGGAAGTAGAGGTAGCTTCCAATAATCGCAATCACCCATCCCACCCCCGCAAAAGAACTACGCATATGCCGTATGAGCGCAAGGCAGATATGGATAATCCCCATCAAGAGGGCAATTTCCATAAATATAGAATCTTTAAAATCGTCGAGAATCACATATTTCTCTCTTCCATCGACACTTTTTACTCCCCCATCGAGAAAGGCTTTTCCCGTATCAGTTCCCTCAAGAACCGGGAAGGCATCAACCCACTCTTTAAAAACCGCGTCTCGGTGCTTCACGTGATAATCTGCTTTTTTCTCAGCTAAGTAATGCATGAGAGATAGGCGATTTAAGGAGTTAGAAGGTGAGAGCTCAATTCCAAAATAGGATCCAGAGAGAACGCCCCATCCAATACAGAATGCTCCAATCATCGTGAATAGGCGAAGGAAGCGCTTGACTCCAGCTTTGACATGGGGAAACCGTTTTCTTAAGAAGAGTGCAGTTGCTAAATAGAGCAATCCATAGCCAGCGTCAGAGATAATCATGGCAAAGAAGATGACAAAGGCCCAAAAGACCCATGGAGAGGGATCGCGATCTTCAGTGCTCGGGGTATCATAAATGTGAACAAGGTCCTCTCCATTTTTTCCATACCCTTTATTCTCAATGCAGGTCGGAACGACATCCTCTTTTTCCACGGCAACTTCTTCCGCATGGACACCCAGCCCATCTAATAGAGGAAATAGTGAATGGAGGCGATTTTTTGGCACCCAGCCTTCAACTGCGAAGAGGGTATCATTCATACATGAGTCTGTATGTGAAGAGGCAAAAGCAAGGTTATGCTGGTTCATTGCTTTCGTGAGGTGCTCTCTTAAAAAAGTGAGATAGGCACGGTTCTCTTTGAGTTCGTCTTCACAGCGCTTTATCGACTCTTTTGTCTGAGCATACTCAGCTTCTAATGATTCAAGAGACTTTTCGAAATGCATTTCGATCATATGAGGGATGCTCTCGATCTTTTTGCTGATGCTCATGAAGTAGTCCATGTCATATTCAGAAGCAATGTGGATAAAGTCTTCAATTTCTTCGATTTTTTTTCGTGTGCGACTCTTAACGCAGAAGAATTGAATGTGATGCCCTGTCTCTTGCTCAATTTCTCGGATCTCTTCCAGAGAGAAATGGCCTAGGGGGCTCACCCTTGCAATCTCAGCTTGAAGCATACGCTCTGTTTCTAAGAGCTCATCGTGCCATTTTTTAATCTCTACAATTGAAGAAGCAAGCTTTTGAGGGTTTAAATCCTTTGTCACTTTCGCCTGAGGAGCAGCCTCTTTTTTCAAAATTTGGATGGCATGAATCAAGTTGTTAACTGAGTCTGGAAAAGATGCAGCCTTTGGCGCTCCATCTGATATGAACTCAATAAACCCTTTTTCCTGGGCTCTTTTGAAAAACTGCTCGAGATCTTCTTGGACACCGAGAAAAATGTATTTTTTCATATCGATGATCATAGAGCCTCCTCTAAGAGCACTTTTTTTCTTAGGATTTTCGCTTTTGCAACTTTAGCTTGTGCAACAGCAGCAAGTGCTTGATCTCCTAAAAAGACTTTAATTTTTTTGATGTTCTGCTCGGTACGCGGAATCAGAACTTTCTCAAATAGATTCACTCGAATCGAAACTTCTCTAAGCTCTTTTTCTAGTATCGCTTTTTTCTCCTCAGAAACCCGCACTTTTTCTTTTGCAACGACCAGGCTTCGCATGTTCTTGAGGGCACTGTCTAGCCAAAGTGGGGTATCAAATAAAGCATAATGAACCTCTTCAAAAACGACATCGACAAAATGGGGAATTTCAGCGCCAGCAATGTTCTCATACCTCTTCTCAACTTCTCGTATGACAACACCATCAAAAATGGGCTGTGAATCCATATCTGTAAGAAGAGATTGGTATTGGTGGTTAGCCTCTTTTTCTTGCCTGTAAGCTTTGGTCATTGTATTGATCTCAAAGATCGCAGCATTGACTTCCGACTGTAACATCGCTTTTTTAAGCTGCAAGGTTGGGAGGTACTTTTTCAGTCCCTTGAGTTTGAGCTGCTCATTTCTCAGCTCATTTTTCGTCAGCTTAATTTGCGTCATTCGGCCAGTATTTTTTTACGATGTCTAGTTTTATTCCCGTTTCATGAGGCTCGAAGCACTCAGCTAGGATCTTCCAGCCCTGATTAAGGGCCTCTTCAAGAGGAACATTCACTTCTAAATTCATCATCTGTTTTTCAAAGAGTATGGAGTACTCTAAAAGTTTTTCATCCCACTTAGAGAGGCGAAAACCCATGCTCTGTCTTTCTCTAGCTTTTTTTGACTCTGCATAGAGACGAATTTGTGCGTTTGCTATATCTCCATGATCTTCCCGGGTCACAGAACCTATGACTTGCTGTTTCAATCGGGATAGCGATCCAAATGGGTCAATTCTTCCCCCGTGGAGATAAAACTGACCTTCCGTAATGTAACCTGTGTTATCGGGAATCGGATGAGTCACATCTCCACCAGGCATTGTCGTAACAGAAATCAGTGTGATCGATCCACTGCCATCAATATCGACCGCTTTTTCATATCGAGATGCAAGGTCTGAATAGAGGGAGCCAGGATATCCCCTGTTTGATGGGACCTGATCCATGGTGATCATGATCTCTTTGATCGAGTCTGCAAAGGCTGTCATGTCTGTTAATAAAACCAGAACATCTTTATCGCGCGTTGCAAAGTACTCAGCACATGCAAGAGCCATATCGGGAACGAGTAAACATTCAACAGCAGGATCAGTTGCCTTATGGATAAACATCACAGTTTTTTCCATGGACCCAGCCTGCTCTGCATTGTCGATAAAGGCTTGATAGTCGTCATAACGAAGTCCCATCCCACCAATAATGACAATATCAGCATCTGTTTGGTTAGCAATCCTCATGAGGAGGGAGTTATAGGGCTCTCCTGCTACTGAGAAAATCGGGATTTTCTGAGACTTCACTAAGCAGTTAAAGACATCGATCATCGGAATGTTTGTCCGAATCTGCTGATGGGGAACAATCCTTTTTACTGGGTTAAATGAGGGGTTCCCGATCGGGATGCTATCCCCTGTAATTTCAGGGCCTTCGTCAATTGGATCACCACTTCCGTTAAAGCGCCTTCCTAATAGGGAAAAACTAGCGGTCGCTTCTATTTGGCGACTGAGAAAGCTCACTCGATCTCCAGTAGAAATTCCGCGAGGACTTTCGAATGCTTGAAGCGTCACTTTTTCCCCATCTATACTAAGCACAGAGGCAAAAGTGGTTTCACCACTCCCCCGAGAAATTTTAGCGAGCTCCCCTAACTTCACACCTTTCGCCATTACAGTCACAAGGTTGCCGCGGATATCAATAATTCTATCGTATATTTTTTTCATCGGGTCTTTCCTTTACACTCTTTCCATAGCAGCATTTTCGATTCGATGGGTAATTGTCGCAAACGCCTTGCGATAACCCTCAGAATCGAAGGGCATGAAGTTCATATTTTTAATGTCGCTTTGAAGGCTTAAAAAGAAGTTACGCGCCTCATCGTGGTTACTAAATGCGAATTCGGCAGTGAAAATCTTCTGAATGAGGTCAAAAAGCACAATCTGACGATCTAAAGGGCAATAAGCATCCTCTTTATCAAAGGCATTCTGCTGAAGATAGCTGAACTCATAAAGTTCAGATTTTAAGTAGACTGTAAGGTCTTCAATCGTAATCCCTTCTTCACCTACAACCTCCATTCTCTTTCCGATCTCATCGCCATCTCTAAGCAATTTAGCGGCAATCTGATTTTTCTTTTCCCAGCCTGTCGCACGCCCAGCGAGATCCTTACCCACATCGTCGATATACTTTGACCAAGAAATCAAGGGGTCAATAGCAGGATATCGCCTAGCGTCTGACCTCTGGCGCGATAGACCTAAAAAGGCTCCAACCACACCGAGTGTGGCTTGCGTTACAGGTTCTTCAAAGTTTCCTCCAGCAGGAGATACAGTCCCTGCAATCGTGAGGGATCCTTTTTTCTCATCTTTTAAAGCAATCACACCAGAGCGCTCATAGAAAGCAGCAATTCTCGATGCTAAGTATGCGGGGAAAGCCTCTTCTCCAGGAATCTCCTCGAGTCGCCCCGACATCTCCCGCATCGCTTGAGCCCAGCGTGATGTGGAGTCAGCAAGAAGGAGGACATCAAGCCCCATTTGCCGGTAGTATTCTGCAATAGTTGCCCCCATGTATACAGAAGCTTCTCTCGCCGCAACGGGCATAGATGACGTGTTACAGATAATCACTGTTCGACTCATTAGAGATTCTTCGGTATGAGGATCAGTCAAGTGAGGGAATGTTTTTAGGACTTCGACCACTTCCCCTGCACGCTCTCCGCACGCCGTGACAATAACGAGATCGACCGATGAGTACTTTGAAAGGTGGTGCTGAAGAACCGTTTTACCAGCTCCAAATGGCCCTGGAGTACAAAATGTTCCCCCTTTTAGAATAGGAAACTGAGTATCGATGATCCTTTCGCCCGTTTCCATCATCTGCTTTGCTTTGACTTTTTTTCCAGCAATCAACGGTTTTTTGATCGGCCACCGTTGCATCATCATAACGGGCTTTTCATTTCCCTTGTCATCTTTAAGTTTAGCAATGATTTCATCGACAGTATAGGAGCCCGATTTAGCGACCCATGAAACAGTCCACTTCCCTTCCAAAACAAAGGGTACCATAATCTGGTGATGGAAACGCCCCTCCATCGTCACACCCAGGGTATCTCCCCTCTCCACAACATCGCCAACATTAGCCGTACACTGATAGTCCCAGTGTTTCTGGCGATCGAGTGCAGGAAGATAAACGCCGCGATTCAAGAAAAGCCCGGCTGCATCAGCAACTCTTTCCAAAGGGTGTTGCAAGCCATCAAAGATCGCATGGATCAGGCCAGGACCAAGTTCTGCTTCAAGTAAGTGACTTGTGAATTCAACAGGAGTATCGAGCTCCACCCCACGAATATCTTCAAACACCTGGAGTTTCGCAATAGTTCCTGCTATCTCAATCACTTCAGCTTTCAAGGCAGCGCCTTCAACTTGCACCATACCGACCTCTCCCTGGCGCACATTCCCTTCGAAACGAACGTGGAGGAGGTTTCCAAATGCCTTAACGACTTTTCCTTGAGAAACTTGTGTCTCTGTATTATGACTCATCAAATTATCCTACTTCTTTGACAATAGTGTTTAGTTGCTCTCTGCCTTGTTCATCATCGAGCTGATTCCAATCTTCGACCATCATAAACTGGATGAGGTATCCCAACAAGTAATCAATGGAAAATGGGTGATCTTGTACAGCGTCCATAATGGAGGAGAATCGATAGCGCGCGATTATCTTATATTGGGCTAGAGGGTCATCAGAACTCACGTCTTTTAGAAGCTCACCAAGTTCAAAAAATTCCAGCGGAAATTCAAATGCACTACTATCTTTCTGCGCTAAAATTTGGGCAATAAAGGGGTCTTTAGGATCTTCATATTGAAGCTCCTTGACTAAGTCAATTCCTCGCTTCTTTCCTCTATAACCAACAAGAACAAGACGCAAAGATCTTTCAAAGCTGAAGTAATATTTTAGAAACCCACTCTGCTTTTCTTCAGCCTCTCTAAAAAACCTGGCAAATATCTTAGAAAAAAAACGCACTTGATCGTGCACTTCGGGATACGCCTCGAAATGCTCAAAGAGATAACTAGGGAGCATCACCTCATTGACAATCGCTTCATCGAGCTCTTTTTCAGTTAAATTACCTCTAGGATCAAGGGGTTGCTTTCGAAGGAGCTGGTAAACATTTTTTAGATCAATATAGTCCCTAAGAATATGAACTTTTTTCCAATCAGCTTGCGAAATATTATCGCGAAAATGAACTAAAAGCTCGTCAAACGACATCTCAGGCTCATCACCTAGTCGCAAGAATGGCAGAAAACTACTTAAGAAAAAATATCCGTTCAACCTAAACTCACAGTTAATTAAGAGCTGAAAATCGCAGCGCGAAAGTCGTCACGCACATAGCCTGCAATCAAAGCTTTTAACGCCTCTTCACTCATATCTATCGTTAGATTCTTATCGACTAACTTTATCTGGGCTCCTCCAGCAAGGTCTCCTAAGTCGACAGAGTTGTTCTTGAGTCTAGAAAGAACCCCTTTTATGAGCTGGTCGTTGACTTTCTTAGCTGGAACTTTTGTTGGCACGATTGCTTGAAGATCTCCACTCATACCCTCTTTTTCTATTGCTTCAACAATCACAGAGATGAGTTTGGCAATCGTCGCTGGGTCCTTCATCGCATTAGAAACAAACTGGTCTAATTCGCTAGAAAAAAGCTCTTTTTCAATTTGCTGTTTTAAGAGATCAATGCACTTTTTACTAGCAACATGAATAGAGGCTTGAAAAACGTTCCGCTCTTCTTGGATTTTCTTCTGTGCTTCCTCGATGTGGTGATTCGCATCGCGCTTTGCCTCTTCAACAATGCGCTGAGCCTCTTCTTTTGCCCTATGAATAATCCCGCTAGCCTCTTTCTTAGCTGGCTCTATTGTCTCTCTCTTTAAAACGTCGCAGATTTTCTTGACTTTCTCTTTCCCCGTATCTACCGATTTCATGAAGTTTTGACCCTTACTCAGATTAACCATTGGTCTAAATCATAGAGAAAGAGCTGAATAAAGATCAAGCGCTCAACCACAGGCTCAGTTACAAAAAAAACTTTACTCAAAAACGACTTTGAAGGAAAATCAAATTGCCAAACACCTAAGGAGTGCTGCTTAAGAAAATCGCTTTTTGCAGATTTTGCAGCGTTTTTTGAGAGAAATCGTAAGCTGACATTGAGATGTTTGGATGAGGAAAGGAATGTAGTTTATTCATTCCCAGTTGATTATAAAAAGCGCAAAATGTGTGGAATGGATTTTCTTAAGCAGTCCTCAAAGGTAAAAGTAGAACAAAAGGAATAGACTTAAGATGAAGCGTACCTGTTTTTTTATCCTATCACTCTTCGTACTCGCAACCTGCCCTCCATATCTTTCTGCTGCCGACAAAGCTGTAACCAAAAGTGATGTTGAAGCAAATAAGAAAGAAGCTCCGTCAGCATCTAAAGAACCCCTTGGATATGGAGCAAGCCAAGCCACAACAAATACCACGAGCATGTCAATGATGGGGTGGGGGCTCGGTCTTGCGGTTGTGATTGCCATTGTGGCAGGAGTCATCCACCAGAGTAATCACTCCCACCACAGCAGTAGTAGCTCAGGCAACAACTCAGGAAAATAGTGCGTCGGTTTGTCTTACTCACATTAATACTGGCAGCATCGATTCATGCCGATGGCGACTCACCCCCTTTTCCAACTTTTACCCCACCAAAAGGATGGAAGCTTTCTGACCCTAGCTTCTTCAAAGACACCACAAAAATTGGGTTTATTCAGTCTTCTCGCAACGTGTTTTCTCCTGCTATTACACTCTCGGTGGAAAGTATTGGGGACACCTCCCCTTCAGAGTACGTCGAAGCTATCAAGAAAATATACTTAGCAAATCCGAGAAATCACTATGAAGAATTGGGTTTTCTAGAGTCAAAAGCTGGGAAAATGCGCCTCATTCAGTTAGACGAACAAACTAAGTTTGGAACCTTACGCATTTTCCAGGCAACGCTGATTCAAGATGGCTACGCGATCATCCAAACCGCTTCCACATTAAAGACAAACTATGCTGACACCATCGATCAGATTCTTGAAAGCTTCCGATCTCTCACCATTCATCCAAACTTTTATAGTGCACTGCAAAGAGAAAATGATTCTACAGAGTTGCAAGCAAAAGTGAACGAAATGACAACATCCTTAGTAGGGCACTCTTTCCAAGACCCCATTTTCCAAAAAAATCACTGGAAACCTTTTGTTGAATATTTTACAAAGAAATTCAAAAAAGAAAACAGCTCTTGGCAGATATTGACAATCAATGCCATTCAGGAACAATTACTTACGGAGAGAACTCAATGAAACGGTGGATCAGTTTATTCGCACTTCCCTTGATTATTTGCACATCACAAATCAATGGAGAGCAGCCCCCTCCTAGTTTGACAACACCTCCTGTAATCAAGCCCGAAACAAAAAAAAACCGCTCTGCAGTCGCAATGGTGCTATTGACTGCAGCAACCATAGCAA
Organism: Simkaniaceae bacterium; assembly: GCA_030149435.1. Taxonomy (GTDB): domain Bacteria; phylum Chlamydiota; class Chlamydiia; order Chlamydiales; family Simkaniaceae; genus JASBRR01. Next base: position 82,240 of record JASBRR010000012.1, on the reverse strand, counting down.
TTGGTTTAGCAGCATCTGGAGCAAATACCGGTAAGAGCCCCTCTTCTTCGCCATCATGAGAGCAGCTTTAATCTGCTTAACTCTCCTATGCTGGAGCTGTCAGACAAAAGAGAATTGGAGCTATGAGGCAGTCAAGAATCGCCTCTCAAAGCACGGCATGGCCCGCCTTGTCTATCCTGCAGACACTCCAACTAAAGGAATTGAACTTGAGATCGTTAGGCATGGAGAGTCATTGAAAGGCTATTTGAATCTTGAGCAATTTTCATTCCCTTCGCTAGAAGAGAACTCTCAAAAAACTGAAGTCCTTATCAATCAAACCCCCTTCGTCTTTGATCGACTAGCTGGAGGTCAACGACTCACCCTTTCTGAAGAGAGCTTAGATTTTATCGTAGAATCACTAACTTCGGGAAAAAATGTTACCATTTCAGTCGCCCACTTTTTCCAAGAAATCCCATCAAGAGCTTTCACGAGCAGGATGGAAAAACTTCTCCAAAAGCCGATTGTTTTTTTGCCGGACGAATGGATCCATTTTGAAATTTAATGTTCATACGAATATATATTAAATAGAATTCAAGGAGAGCCCTTATGAGCAAGCTAGATGAGCTAAAAAAACTGACCACAATCGTTGCAGATACTGGTGAGATCGATGAAATCAAGAAGTATAAACCAACTGATGCAACCACTAACCCCTCTCTCATCTTAAAAGCCTCTGAAATTCCAGAGTATAGCTCCCTGATTAAAGACGCGGTCGAGTATGGAAAAGCTAAAGGTGGGAGCAATCCCTTAGAGCTTATCGTCACAAAAGTCTTCGTCAATTTTGGGATTGAAATCCTAAAAACTGTTCCCGGCCGCGTTTCAACCGAAGTGGATGCTCGCCTCTCCTTTGACGTCGAAGGAAGTATCAAAAAAGCACATGAGTACATTGCACTTTACGATGAAGCAGGCATTCCCAAAGAAAGAATTCTCATTAAACTTGCGTCAACATGGGAAGGAGTCCAAGCAGCAAAAGTTTTGGAAAAAGAGGGAATCCACTGCAACATGACTCTCATGTTCAGCCTTGCTCAAGCCGTCGCTTGCGCTGAAGCCCATGCCACACTCATCTCCCCTTTCGTTGGTCGTATTCTCGACTGGTTTAAAAAAGCCGAAGGAAAAGATTCCTATCCAGGAAGCGAAGATCCAGGGGTACAATCGGTCACAGCCATCTATAACTATTACAAAAAATTCCATTACAATACCCAAATTATGGGTGCCAGCTTCCGCAATAGCGATGAAATTCTTGAACTCGCTGGGTGCGATCTTCTAACAATTGCTCCAAAGCTGCTTAAAGAACTTTCTGATAGTTCAGGAGATGTTCCTCGCAAGCTTGACCCCGCTGCTGCAAATAGTGCAAACATTTCTAAAATCGCCATCGATGAAAAAAGTTTTAGATGGCACCTGAATGAAGACCCCATGGCAACGGAGAAACTTGCCGAAGGAATTAGAAATTTTGCTAAGGACACTGTCAAACTGGAAGAGATGCTCAAAAAATTACTATAGCAAAAGACTTTTTTCCTACTGAGATATCAAATACCCCTCTATAATCTTCCTTCATTACATGGAGGATAAGCGCTGTGACAATAGATTCTTTAACTGGTGAAGAACTGCTGGAAGAGCAGCTCAGGTGGCATCGGGCTCACATTCAAATCTCGCAGGATGAACCAAAGTCATTATTAAAATGCGCAGCCCATCTGATCGGGGGAACCTTCCTATCGATTCCCCTTCTTGACCAAGTGACAAGATTTGCCATTGAGCGGCTATGTGACACTCGAAGAGAAAGTTACTACTTTGACTATTTAGAGACAAAAGCCTTTGATGAGGCCATGCGCCTAGTTGAAAAAGGGATCAACCCATCTACCAAATCTCGCTGTGGTAAGACATTCATAGACTATCTAATTGAAGACTTCCAAAAGAAAAACTATAGAATCATTGCAAAGGTGTTAAAAAAGGGGGGGGAATTCAATCCTAGCCACCCAAACCTTGCAGCTTGCTTTGATTTTGCTATAGAGTGCGGTGACTTCACGGGTATGGCCTTACTCAGTGCAGGTGGTTTTGTTCCTTCAACAGAGCTCATGGAAAAGATCCCCTATGAATGTCCATTAAATAATGAACCAAACACTTCAGCTCGCCACTTCTATTTCAACCCGGATATGCTTCCCCCCACTTTCTATAACATTGTGAATAACAAAGCGCCTGACTGTGCATTTAACTCTGGTAATAAACAAATTGAAGTGCTTATTGAGGCCCTTCAAGACAACAATGTCTTTATTACAGGCGAAACCGGTGGTGGAAAAGGATCTATTGTTAAACTTTTAGAAGAGAGGATAGGGCAAGGCAAAATTCCAGACAAACTAAAGGATAAAATTGTTCTAGAGATGAGCCTTTACCTATTTCGGTCTGCATATCAAAAACTTCTAAAAAGTGTTAGGCAATTGTTATCACATAACAATCTACTTGTGGTAATCCGCAATTCAGAAGGTGTAAGTGATAAAGAACTGGATTGGTTAAGACTGGTCAGCAAAACTTATCCCGTTAGGTTTATTCTAACTACAGAGGATTCTCATTCAACAATCATGCTCTCTGAAAAAAATCACTTCACTCGGATACACCTTGAACCACACACATCAACTGAGCAACTTCACTGCATCAAGGAAGCGCAAGCTGTATGGGAAAGATATTATGGGGTTGAAGTGAGCAGCGTAACTATTAAAAAACTATTAGAAAAAGTTAGGGAAAAGAAAGAAAACGCAACCACAAAAGACCTTCTCAATATTCTCCATACCATCTTTAAAAAGCTCAGCAACCAATACAAAAAAGAGCCAATACTCATAGAGCGATTGAAAAATGAAATCGAGATTATGAAGCAAAAGCATGAGGTTGAACAATACTTACCCGACCAAGAAAAAATGCCAGAAGCCCAACTGAAGGAAAAAGAGCTAGAACTTGAACAGCTTAAAGAACAGCACCAGATCATTGCACCGATTCTAATAGAGAAGCGGAAGTTAGAAAGAGAGCTCAAAATTTGGACGCGGCTAGCAACACAGATTAACGACTATCCTGCAGAGCAAAAAATACTGGAGGAAAAGACCTCCAAAACTCAAAAAGCTCTTGAACCTATCGAAAGACATCTTGCTAAGGGAACAGGTCCCTTTTTAAAGGCTCCAGATGAAGCTCTCCTTGATGAGTGTATTAAAAAAGCTGAGCTCTAATAAAAAAAGAGTAGGATAACTCCTACTCCTAAGTCTTATACTACTAATAGTCTCTTGAAGACTATTAATAGCTCGTGAAGGCAAAGTCGAGAACATCTTCTTCTTCATGCTCTACCAATCGTTTCACTCGATTTTCATAATCAAAGAAACCAGTTCCTCCAGGAATCATATGACCCATAATGAGGTTAGCTTTAAAGTCGAGTAAGTAGTCCGTCTTCCCTTCGCACGAAGCATCGGTTAGAACACGTGTTGTTTCCTGGAACGATGCGGCTGATACGAACGACTCTGTTCCTAAAGAGGCTTTAGTAATTCCCAATAGAACAGGTGCTGCTTGAGCTGGCTTACCGCCCTCTTCAACAACTTGAGCGTTCTTTTCATGGAAGATTTTCTTATCGACATTCTCACCAAACAGGAAAGTTGTATCTCCTGGATCAGTCACACGCACTTTCTGAAGCATCTGGCGCACAATGATCTCAATGTGCTTATCATTAATATCTACTCCTTGAAGGCGATATACTTCTTGGACTTGGTTAACGAGATACTTTTGAAGTTCTCTTACTCCACAAATTTCCAAGATTTCATGAGGAACGACAAGTCCATCTGTAATTTGCTGACCTTTAACAACACTATCGCCACGCTGAACAATTAAGTGCTTTGTCAGAGGAATCAGATGCTCCTCTTCCATTCCAGTCTCTTCGTCTCGAACAACAACGATTCTCTTGCTTTTTTGGACACCCTTGAAGTCGATAATCCCATCGAGTTTTGCAATTTCTGCAGCATCTCTTGGGCGGCGCGCTTCACAGAGCTCGGCTACACGGGGAAGACCCCCTGTAATATCCTTAGTCTTGATAGCTCCACGAGGCAGCCTTGCTAGGATATCTCCAGCTGCGACCTTATCTCCTTCTCCAACAGAAATTAAGGCTCCAGATGGAATCGCATAGGTACCAATCAAGTCTTCATATTGATCGTCAGCATAAATCACGATCTGTGGGTGAAGTTCACCTCTGTGCTGGCGCACAACGAGCTCAGTTTGACCTGTTTGCTTATTCACTTCCCGAATCGTAGAGATCCCTTCTACGAGGTCCTCGTATTTAACATATCCAGGCTTCTCACAGATAATTGGAATGTTGTGCTGTTCCCAGTACCCGATACGAGCGCCCTTCTTGACTGGAGTTCCATCTTCAAGGTTCAGTTGAGTTCCAAGTTCAATGCTATAAGTTTGTAGGGGCTCTATCGACTTCGTGCTTAGAAGCTTTTTATATTCCTCCAAGCTACGCCCTTCGTCTTTAACAACATGGACGAAGCCATTCTTGTTGAGAACAAGCCAGTTCCCCTCCTGGTTTTTCACCGTTCTGAGGTTTTGGTAAACTAATAGACCCTCATGCTCTGCAACGAGATCTGGAGTTGCTGACGCTGCTGCAATACCCCCTAGGTGGAAGGTTCTCATCGTAAGCTGAGTTCCCGGTTCCCCAATCGACTGGGCTGCAATAATACCGACAGCTTCACCAAGAGCCACACGTCTTCCATTTGCTAAGTTATTTCCATAGCAACGGGCACAAACACCGCGACGCGTTTCACATGTTAATGTAGAGCGAATACGAATCGACTCAATTCCCGCATCATCAATGCTTGTTGCTTGAGCATCTGTTAGAATATCTCCAGCGCGCGCAAGAACTGTGTTCTGGTCACCCGGCATATAAATATCATCACACACTGCTCGGCCAAAAATCCTGTCCTTTAGAGGAACAAGTTCTTCTTGCCCCTGCTTAATTGGTGCCACCTCGATTCCATTCAGCGTACCACAATCCTCTTCTGTCACAAGGACATCTTGAGCGACGTCAACAAGACGACGCGTTAAATAACCCGAATCGGCGGTTTTAAGGGCTGTATCGGCAAGACCTTTACGCGCACCGTGAGAGGAAATAAAGAACTCAAGTACACTTAATCCCTCTCGGAAGTTCGATGTAATCGGAGACTCAATAATCTCACCTGAAGGCTTCGCCATCAGTCCTCGAAGTGCACCCAACTGCTTGACCTGGGACTTGTTACCCCGTGCTCCAGAATCCATCATTAAGTAAAGAGGATTCAGCTTAGCATCATCTGGAGTACTAATAATCTTGAAGAGGTGATCTGCTAGAGTCTCTGAAACATCTGTCCAAATACTGATAATTTTGGAATGGCGCTCCCCTTCAGTAATGACACCATCTTCATACTGTTTAATCACAACAGCAACGCGCTTTTGAGTTTCTTCTAGAATTTTCTGCTTATCTTCAGGAATACATACATCTGTAATCCCCATAGATAGGGCAGCCTTTGTCGCATGAGAGAATCCGAGGTTCTTCAAATTGTCGAGGAACTTTACTGATGCCTCTAGACCCACCTGTTTGTAAGTTTGAAGGACGAGCTCACTCATCTTCTTCTTACGTAGCGCATAGTTTTGGAAACCGAGTTCTTCTGGAACAATCGTATTAAAAATCACACGACCTGGAGTGGTTTCAATGATACCAGATTCGAGACTAAGCTTAATCTTCTCGTGGATATGGAGTCCACGACCAAGATCGTCAATACGTCCTTCTTTAGGGGCATTTCCTTCATACCAGCTAAAGCTTCCAGAAGCGCTTAACGCATGAAGCACTTCCTCAGATGAGTTGAATACAAGACTCTTACGTCCATGTGACTCAGGGATGTAGATAGGATCATGCATCAAATAGTAAAGCCCAAGAATCATATCTTGAGAAGGCACAGCAGCCGGCTTACCAGAAGAGGGCAAGAATATATTATCTGGGGCCATCATCAATAGTTTTGCTTCAAGCTGCGATTCAACAGAGAGCGGCACGTGAACAGCCATTTGGTCGCCGTCAAAGTCGGCGTTAAATGCACTACACACGAGTGGATGAATCCGTATCGCCTTTCCCTCAATCAGAGTTGGCTCAAAGGCTTGAATTCCTAAGCGGTGAAGGGTTGGGGCACGGTTAAGAAGAACAGGGTGTCCCTTAATAATTTCTTCAAGTACATCCCAAACTTCTGGATCCCCTCTCTGAATCATTTTCTTTGCAGAGCGAATCGTATAAACATACCCTCTTGCTTTAAGGCGTTTGACAATGAATGGTTCAAAAAGCTCAAGAGCCATTTTCTTAGGAAGACCGCACTGATTAAACTTCAGCTCGGGTCCAACGATAATAACCGACCGACCAGAGTAGTCTACCCGTTTACCTAGAAGGTTTTGTCTGAAACGACCCTGCTTCCCTTTAAGCATTTCAGATAGAGCTTTTAGAGGACGGTTACCTGCTCCCATCACAGGGTGACCATGACGCCCATTGTCGAAGAGAGCGTCAACTGCTTCTTGAAGCATTCTTTTCTCGTTTCTGATAATGACATCAGGAGTCTTTAATTTTAAAATTGACTTAAGTCGATTATTTCTGTTGATCACGCGGCGATAAAGGTCGTTTAGATCTGAAGTCGCAAAGCGTCCACCATCCAATGGAACTAAAGGTCGAAGATCTGGTGGAATCACTGGCGCGCAAGAAATCACCATCCAATCTGGCTTGTTCGGAGATGATGCAAAATTCTCAATAATCTTAAGGCGCTTTGCAAGCTTCATTCGTGCCTGCTGAGAACGCGTCTTCTTCAGCTTCTCTTTGAGCTCGGCAATAACAGTAACGAGATCTTCTTTTTCTAATAAATCGCGAATCGCTTCCGCACCCATGCCCACTTTAAACGCATCGGGACCCCACTTCTCTTGGGCTTCTCGGTACTCCGCATCATTTAAAAGCTGCTTTCTTTCAAGGGTTGTATTGCCTGGATCGGTCACCACATATTCTTCGTAGTAAATGATACGCTCTAGATCTGATACAGTCATCCCAAGCATGTTTCCGATTCGCGAGGGTTGGGTTTTAAAGTACCAAATGTGAACAACGGGAACAGCTAGCTCAATATGAGCCATGCGCTCTCGTCTAACTTTAGAAAGTGTGACTTCAACTCCACAGCGATCACAGATGATCCCCTTGTGCTTGATCTTTTTGTACTTTCCACACGCACACTCCCAGTCCCGAGTAGGACCAAAAATCTTCTCACAAAAAAGGCCACCCTTTTCCGGTTTAAATGTTCGATAATTGATCGTTTCGGGTTTTTTAATTTCCCCTCTTGACCACTCATTACGAATGACATCATCTGATGCAATCTTAATCGTCAGTTTATCGAATTGAGAGTCATGAAATTCATCTTCGTGCATGAAGTTTTCTCCACCAAGCTTAATTAATTTGGTGGGGTGCTTTTAAAGGCACCCCAGTTTAAGGAATAAGTATGTTTAATCTTCCTTTAATGGAAGCAGATCAGATTCATTTTCTTTCGCTTGTTCTGATCTTACATCTAAACACAATCCCTGCATTTCTTTTACAAGTACATTAAAGGATTCTGGTGTACCTGCTTTAAGTACATTGTCACCTTTTACAATCGATTCGTAAATTCGCGTACGTCCAGCTACGTCATCAGACTTCACAGTCAACATCTCTTGAAGAAGATGAGCAGCGCCGTAAGCTTCTAGTGCCCATACCTCCATCTCACCAAATCGCTGACCCCCTCTCTGGGCTTTACCACCAAGAGGTTGCTGCGTTACTAGCGAGTAAGGACCAATTGCACGTGCGTGAATTTTGTCTGCGACTAAGTGAGAAAGTTTCAACATGTAGATGTAACCAACGACTACTGCATGGTCAAATCTCTCACCAGTGCGGCCATCATAGAGCACCAGCTTACCATTCTCAGAATAGCCGAACTCTTTCATCATTTCCCAGATTCGGTCTTCAGGGAATCCTTCAAAAACTGGACTCTTTACATAGATTCCAGCCTTTTTCGCAACAAGACCCAAGTGAGTCTCCAGCAACTGTCCCATGTTCATACGGGATGGTACACCAAGAGGGTTAAGGATAATTTCTATCGTTTGCCCATCTGCAAGATAGGGCATATCTGCCTCAGGAACGATATTAGAAACAACACCTTTGTTTCCGTGGCGACCTGCCATCTTATCTCCAACCTGAAGCTTACGCTTTGTTGCGACATAAACTTTAACCTGTCTAATGATTCCAGGATCAAGTTCTACATCTCCTTTTCTCATGTACTCAACTTCATGCTTATGCTCCATTTCGAGCGTCTGCACTGCTAGTTCATGATCCATAAGGATTTTCTTCAGCGTTTCATAGGTGTCGTTTGCAGGGAAAATCAGGTGATCAGGATTCTCTGCTTCGAGCAGCTCTAACATTTCCTGATTCACTTTATCGCCTTTCTTAATTAGAACACTACCTGTGATGCGGTGCATAATCGAATCTGGTGCTTCATCTCCAATCAAGAGAGCTCCCAGTTTCTCATGCAATTGCATCATGAGGTCAGTTTCTTTTTCTTTATACTCCTTATGAACACCTTTGATTCGCGAAGCCTCTTCAACCAACTCATCATCAGTCTTTGATAAGCGATCTCTTCTGCTAAATACCTTCACGTCCATCACAACACCTTCAGTTCCTGGAGGTGCAGTTAGGGATGCATCCTTTACATCAGCTGCCTTTTCACCAAAGATCGCTCTTAAGAGACGCTCTTCAGGAGAAAGCTCTGTTTCAGATTTAGGCGTGATCTTTCCTACGAGTATGTCTCCAGGCTGCACTTCAGCACCCACGCGGATAATTCCGTCTTCTCCAAGATCTGCCAATGCTTCTTCAGAAACATTGGGAATATCTCTCGTAATTTCTTCCTTTCCAAGCTTTGTATCACGTGCTGTGAGCTCAAATTCTTCAAGGTAAACTGAGGTGTATGCATCATCTTTAATCAGCTTTTCAGACATAATGATGGCATCTTCATAGTTGTAACCACACCAAGGCATGAATGCTACTAGGACATTCTTTCCAAGAGCAATCTCACCCTTGTCTGTAGCAGGACCATCGGCAAGAACATCTCCTGCAGTAATTTCATCACCTACATTACAAAGAGGTGTTTGGTTAATGCTAGTACCAGCATTCGATCGCATGAACTTGCTCAAACGATACGTTTTCTTATTCATGCGGTTGGCTTTAGATGCAATGATGATTTGGAATCCATCGACATACTCCACGACTCCATCTTCTTCTGCAACAATGACGGCACCAGAATCTTTAGCGACGCGTCTTTCAAGACCTGTTCCAACAATGGGTGCATCTGTCTTCAGAAGGGGCACAGCTTGACGTTGCATGTTAGAGCCCATAAGTGCACGGTTCGCATCATCATGCTCAAGGAAGGGAATGAGCCCTGTAATCACTGATACAAGCTGTTTCGAAGAGACGTCCATGTGAGTGACTTTATCCGCCTCAATTTTTAGAGGTTCAGTTCGATATCGAGCCCAAATAATTGGTTCTTCAAACATGCGATGTTCGTCAAGGGCAGCTGAAGCCTGAGCAATGATACTTTTTTCCTCTTGGTCAGCAGTCATGTACTCAATTTCATCAGTCACAATCCCATCTCTTACAATAAGGTAGGGTGTCTCAATAAACCCAAATTCATTAATTTTCGCGAAAGATGATAGCGATGTAATCAGTCCAATGTTTGGACCTTCTGGAGTCTCAATAGGACAAATTCTACCATAGTGGCTTGAGTGAACGTCACGAACCTCAAAACCTGCACGCTCTCGATTCAGACCACCCGGTCCTAGAGAAGAGAGCCGTCTTTTATGTGTCAGCTCAGCTACAGGGTTTGTTTGGTCCATAAACTGGGAAAGCTGAGAGCGACCAAAAAAGTCCTTCAGAACACCAGCTAGACCTTTAGCAGATACAAGCTTTCCAGGTGTTAATGTGTCTGAAGAAAAATCAAAGAGGTTCATTCTCTCTTTGATAATCTTTTCCATTCTAGCAAGACCAATACGACACTGGTTTTGAATCAACTCGCCTACAGAGCGGACGCGACGATTTCCAAGGTGGTCAATGTCATCTACATGAGCATCTTCATCACCAGATTTCAAAGCCACAAGATACTTAAGCGCATCAACAATGTCTTCTTTTTTCAATGTGACATGTTCTAGTTCTTCATCTGTAGTTTCTCTTCCTAGCTTGCGATTCATTTTGTATCGACCAACTTTACCTAAGTTGTATCTCTTGGAATCAAAGAAGAGTCTCATAATCGCAGAACGCGCATTCGAAAGTGTCGCTGGTTCTCCTGGGCGAATCTTCCTATAAAAGTCCTTCAGAGCTGTTTCGTAGGAATCAGTTGGATCCTTCGCGAGCATTTTAATAATTGGACTTGTCTCATCAGCATCTTCTGCAACGCGTATCGCTTTAATTTCAGCATCGAACATGCGCTTTAGCATTGCTGTTGTCAACTTTTCAGCTGCTTTTCCGAAAATGACACCAGTGTCTTCATCAAGAACATCTTCCGCTAGAATCTTACCTACAAGTTTGGGGAAGTCTTTATCACTTTTCAGCTTTATACGATGTGTGCTGAAAAATTCCTCGATGATATCTGAATCACTAGAATAGCCAAGAGTACGAATGAATGAAGTCGCAAGGACCTTTCTTCTTCTCTTCTTTCTATCAACATAGATATAAACTAGATCATTGATATCAAAAGAAGCTTCGAGCCAGCTCCCTGAGTAGGGAATAATTCTAAAGGAGTAAAGGGTATTCCCTTTTGCGTGGCGTTCTTGTTCAAAAGAAAGTCCAGGAGATCGGTGCAACTGAGAAACAATGACTCTCTCAGCTCCATTGATAACAAAGGTCCCCTGTTTTGTCATCACAGGCATTGTTCCCATGTAGACTTCTTCTTCTTTAATGCCTGTTTCGTCAGTGAGTCTAAACTTTACCTTAAGTGTGACATTGTAAGTAATCCCTCTGCGAATACACTCTTCGGGAGTATATTTAGGAACTCCTAAGCTATAGGATAGATATTCGAGAACTGTCTTCTCATCATAAGATTTAATAGGGAAAATCTCCCTAAAGACTTCCTCTAGACCTCTATTTTCTCGTTCATGTGGGAGTTTATCAGCCTGAAAAAACTGGTGAAATGACTTGATCTGGACTTCTATCAGGTTCGGGAGATCGATTTTTTCTTTATTATCCCGAAAACTCACCCGCTCTTGGGGTCTTTTTAGCATTTAAATGCCTCCAATTAAGACTTCTTTAGTAATATGTGAAAGCAGAAACCTCTTTATTGAGGTTTCTGCTTATGTGCTAATGATTTACGATGTAAAAGCTTAAACACCTTTCAAAGTGACCTTCGCTCCTGCGTCTGTCAGCTTTTTCTTAATGTCTTCAGCTTCAGCTTTAGGTGCGCTATCTTTAACAGGCTTTGGAGCACTTTCTACAAGTTCTTTAGCTTCTTTAAGTCCGAGTCCAGTCACTTCACGAACTACCTTAATCACTGCAATTTTCTTGTCTGCTGGGAACTCTTCTAGAACAACTTGGAAGTCAGTAGCTTCTTCTTCTCCCGCTCCTGCTCCAGCTCCTGCTGCAGGTGCTGCCGCCATCATCATCGGTGCTCCAGCTGCTGCTTTTACATCCCATTTTTCTTCCAATGCTTTTTTCAGTTTAGACATATCTAACACTGTAAGCTGGCTTAGTGTGTCTACTAGTTCCTCAATGTTTGCTTCTTGTTGTGCCACGATTTACCTCTTTTCAAAATTCTATAATAAATTTGATCTTTGCTATATAGCCTAACTATCCTTTTGGATTTTATTCTCAAGGCAGCTTAATGGACTCGAGAGTAGAGATTCCATTACTCCAACTAAGTGAGATGCAGGGGCTTCCAGCAATCCTAAGAACTGCGCTCTCATCTCATCTTTTGTTGGAAGTTCTGAAATTGCTTCCACTTCATTTGCAGTACATAGCTTACCTTCAAAATGACCTCCTAACACAGTTAGGGTGTCCTTATTTCCTTTTTTAAAGGAGAAAACAGCTTTAGTTGTTGCTACTGTATCTTCACCAGTATAGATAATTCCAACATGGCCTTCAAGCTGCTCTTTTCCAATTGTCATTCCTGCTTCTTGAGCTGCTTTTAGAAACACACTCTTCTTAACAACTGATAAAAAGCCTCCAGCTCCTGACACAGCTTTTCTCAGTTCGTAAGCTGTATTTGGATCCATACCTTGGTACTGAGTCATAAGAAATGCAGGTGAAGACTCAATATTTTCTTTTACTTCTTCAAGTAGTAAATTCTTTTCTTCTCTCATTTATATCACCTTATCTCTTAGCTAAGTGTCAATGAATTGAGATCAATTTTGATCCCTGGTCCCATTGTTGAAGCCACAAAAAGTGAGCGCAAAAACTGCCCCTTGGCTGACGATGGCTTCAATCTTGAAATTGCAGAGATTAACGACTCAATATTCTCTAGAATTTGCTCTTCGCTAAAGGAGAGTTTTCCAACAAAGTTATTGATCACGCTACTCTTATCAACTTTAAACTCAATCTTACCCTTCTTAAGTTCATTAACTGCTTTTTTAACATCAGTAGTCACCGTACCACCCTTGGGAGTCGGCATAAGCCCTCTTGGTCCAAGTACTTTGCCTAGCTTACCGACTTCTCTCATCATATCAGGAGTAGCAACTAAGGCATCAAAGTCTACCCAGCCTCCTTTAATCTTATCGATAAGTTCTTGATCTCCAGCATGTGCAGCTCCAGCATCTAGTGCATCTTTGGCCTTGTCTGCCTTTGCAAGCACAACAATTCGAACACTTTTTCCAGTACCATGTGGAAGCATGACAGTACTTCTAACTTGTTGATCTGATTTCTTTGGATCAACACCAAGTTTTAGTGATATCTCTACAGACTCATCAAACTTTGGCTTAGGGCACTCTTTTAGTATGGCAACTGCCTCTTTCAATGAGTAGGCCTTTCCCTTTTCGACCTTTTTTAAACTTTCGGTATGTCGTTTACTTAGTTTTGTCATTATTTTAGCCTTCAATTACATCTACGCCCATTGATCTTGCTGTACCCTCTACAAGACGGTAAGCAGCTTCATCAGATGCAACGCGTAAATCTTCCTTCTTAACTTCTACGATCTTCTGAATTTGAGATTTTGTAAGTTTTCCTACTTTATCTCTATTCGGTACTCCTGAACCTTTCTGAATGCCTAGCTCTTTTAAAATCAGTTTTGCTACAGGCGGTTTCTTAGTTACAAAAGTAAAGCTTTTATCAGCATAAACCGAAATCTCCACAGGCAGTACATCGCCAGCTTTATCTTGAGTTTTTGCATTGAACTCCTTGCAAAACATCATGATATTAAGACCTGCAGCACCTAGCGCTGGCCCAATCGGCGGAGCAGGATTTGCTTTTCCTGCTGGAATTTGGAGTTTGATTTTCTTCTCAAGTTTTTTTGCCATATGTTTCCTACTCTATCTCTGCATCTTCAGGCACTTCTTCTACCTGCCAAAATTCTAAGTCGTCTACTCTTGTCTCACGCCCAAAAATAGTTACCATTGCACTTAATTTTCCACGCTCGTGGTGGACTTCAAGAACTGTTCCCATAAAGTTAACAAACACACCATCTGTAATCTTTACGTGATCTCCTACTGAAAGCTTGTGTTTGTGAACCACTTCATCTTTCTTGTCATGAATATCTGACAGGAGCTGCTCAACTTCTTTAACTGTTAGCGGCACTGGCTTTCCACCGCCTAAAAAGTCAATCACACCATTAGTTTCCTTCACATACATCCACGAGTCATCTGTGAGCTTCATTTTGACAAGAGCATATCCCGGCCAAAGCCTTTTCTCACTGATCTTCTGTTCTCCTCTTTTGACCTCAGCCACATTTTCAGAGGGCACAAGAATCTCTTCTATGTATTCTGCCATGCCCTTGGTCGCTCTGTTTTCTTCCAGATTTCTTTTGACCTTTTTTTCTTGTCCTGACATGACTTGAATGACGTACCAATGACTCTCCATTCTTCCCTTGTTTTTCAGCTTCCTAATAAACGAGCTAACGAACCTAAAGCATTCAATATTAATCGAATCAATAGATCTATAACGTAAATCCCTAATCCAAGTGAGAAAATTGCCGTTACGACAATCTTTGTGCACGTATAGAGCTCTTGTTTTGTTGTCCAAGAGACCCTTTTCATTTCCTCTTTGAGTTCTTTAAAAAAACTCGCACCTGGCTCTTTCTTTTTCTTCGCAACTGCCATAGATGCTATTTTTTGAGAGGTTGCCATCTTCGACTTTCTCTTATATTTCACTTATATCCTGTATTTAACCGAGTGCGGAGGGACTCGAACCCCCGACCGGCGACTTTGGAGATCGCTGCTCTACCAACTGAGCTACACACCCAAAAAACTTATAAACTCAAAAAAAGTTTAGGAGAGCCCATTTAGGCTCTCCTAAATTCTCAAGCTTACTCGATAATTTTTGTTACTGTTCCAGCACCGATTGTACGACCACCTTCACGAATAGCGAAACGCATTCCTTCTTCCATGGCCACAGGCTGGATAAGCTCTCCAGTAATCTCAACATTATCTCCTGGCATTACCATTTCTGTTCCGTCAGGAAGAGTTACAGTACCGGTAACATCCGTTGTTCTAATGAAGAACTGTGGGCGATATCCTGTGAAGAAGGGCTTGTGTCGTCCTCCCTCTTCTTTCTTAAGAACATATACAGTCCCTTTAAACTTTGTATGAGGTGTACATGTTTTAGGAGCAGACAATACCATTCCTCTTTCGATGTCTTTTTTATCTACACCGCGAAGAAGAACACCAACATTCTCACCTGCACGCGCTTCATCAAGAAGCTTGTTAAACATTTCAAGACCTGTTGCTACAGTTTCTCTAGTCTCTCTTAGACCAACAATTTCAATCTTATCGTTGATCCTAATGACACCTTTTTCCACACGGCCAGTTGCTACTGTTCCACGTCCAGAAATTGAGAAAACGTCCTCAACTGGCATTAGGAACGGCTTATCTACTTCGCGCTCTGGAGTTGGGATCTTTTCATCAACTGCAGCCATTAGCTCGTCGATTTTTGACTCCCACTCCGGATCTCCCTCTAGAGATTTTAGAGCTGAACCTCGGATGATTGGGCAATCTTTGTACCCTTGAGCTTCAAGCATTTCTGCAACTTCCATCTCAACGAGATCGACTAGCTCTTCATCACCTTTTCCAATTTGGTCCATCTTGTTTAGGAACACCACAATAGAAGGCACTCCAACCTGACGAGCCAAGAGAACGTGCTCTTTAGTCTGAGGCATAGGACCGTCTGTCGCACCTACCACAAGAATCGCTCCATCCATTTGTGCAGCTCCAGTTACCATGTTTTTTACATAGTCGGCGTGTCCAGGACAGTCAACGTGAGCGTAGTGCCTATTTTCTGTTTCATACTCAACATGACTTGAGTTAATTGTAATTCCACGCGCCTTTTCTTCAGGGCTGTTATCGATAGAAGCATAATCGCGGTACTTAGCGCCACCTTTCTTTGCTAGGTACGATGTAATCGCTGCTGTTAATGTTGTTTTACCGTGGTCAACATGACCAATGGTTCCGATATTGACGTGGGGCTTATTTCTTTGAAAAGCTTCCTTTGCCATCGTAGTTATCCTCCGCTTAGGCTCGTAGTATACTTTGTTTCGTTTTTATCGCATTTCTTGCCCAGAATAGGAATTGAACCTACGACCTTTTGCTTACCATGCAAATGCTCTACCCCTGAGCTATCTGGGCTCTTCAAAACTGTTAAGAGGTTCAGAATTTCATCGACTTGTACGATTGGCTTTGAACAACATATCTACAGTTTTTACCGAATGCATCAAAGTTTAGCTGTCAACTAAAAAAAAAGCAACATCTATTCTAAAAAAGAACTTAAAAAACTTATTCAAAAACGCCTGATTCGTTAACTACGCTTTTCAAGTATTGATTGGAGAACCACTCAGTTTAAGCATGTGATTTCACTAATCAATTTTTTTTTAATGTTTATGCAGGATAATGATGAAAGAGAAATTTAGATTACTACCTTTGACGGTAAATAATCCGCGCTTTACTCAGATCGTATGGTGACATTTCAACTTTGACAGTGTCCCCTTTGAAAACGCGAATGTTTCTCATACGCATTTTACCGCATAGGTGAGCATGTACAAGCATGCCGTTTTCTAGAGTTACTTTAAATGTCATATTCGGGCAGACCTCTTCGATCACCCCTTCTAATTTGATAGTATCTTCTTTCGACATCAGGTTGTTACATAGATTTATTTAAACATACGGCCCATCACAAGCCAACAATAGGATTTATCATATTACAGGCGAGGATTATCCCCAAGAAATTTCTTTTTGTTATTAACCCTACATATCTCATATAATACGAATCATTCATATCGCACTCGGAAATTCTATGTCCCTTGACAGTTGTCTATCAAAGCAGGAGAAAGTTAAAAAAAAGTTTCTAAATCTAAGCTCAACTGAGAAAAAATATGAGCTTTTGATTGAGATGGGTAGGCAGCTCCCCTCCCTCCCCACTAGCTTGCATACAGAAGATCGATTAGTAAAGGGGTGTCAAAATAAGCTCTATCTCGGAGCTAGAGTTGTCGATGGAAAAATGGTCTTTTCTGCCTCAACTGAAGCCTTGATATCTGCTGGACTTGCAGCACTACTTATTCAAGTCTATTCTGGAGAGCCTCCAGAAGCTCTCACCGAATGTCCCCCGCTATTTTTAAAGGAGATCGGTCTATTTCACTTGCTTTCTCCTAGTAGAGCAATGGGTCTAAAAAGCCTCTATATCAAAATGCAACAGGAAGCCTTGAAGGCAAGCCAAAACCTTGCAACTACAGTAGAGTTATAAGACTTTCCTGCATCGAAGGGATAACCTCTACTCTGCCACCTTCATGCAACCAAAGATCTGATTCTAGCCTCACGCCAAATTCTCCAGGAAGATAGATCCCCGGCTCGATTGACGAGCAGGTATTAGGTATAAGTGGACGACTATCATCTGTTTCGAAACTATCGAGGTTAGCTCCAGGACCATGAAGCTGGTCTGTTATACTATGTCCAGTACGGTGTGTGAAAAACTCTCCATATCCTCGCTCTTCGATCACACCCCTTACAACTTGATCAACTTCTGCTCCAGAAACCACTATCCCTTTTTTATATCTGGATTCAATAAGCGCAATTCCTGCTTTTTGAGCTGCTAGAACAATACTAAAAATTTCCTGCTGTTTAGGGGACGGTTGAATCGCTGCAACAGCAACTCGTGTCATATCTGCAAAAAAACAGCGGGGATGGTCTTTGCGGCACCAGAGATCTATCATGATAAAATCCCCTTTTTTGATCTCTTTGGATTGAGCTTGAGAAGGGCTATAGTGCGGATCAGCGCTATTTTCATTCACTGCACATATGGGCTTAGCTTCTGTAACATAACCATTCCGCTCAAAGGCTTTGAGTATGTCCTGCTGGATGTCATACTCTGTAATTTTCTTATCCTGAAGAATAGATTGTCTGATGTTATTCCATTGTTCTTGAACTAAAGCATCCAAAAACTGGGCAGCCTCTACATGACTTGCATAGTGCTCTGGAATCCATTCAGAGGCAAGCGCCTGGAGAAGCGAAGCAGAGCTGACGACTTTAGGCCCCATAGAAGAGATCAGTTCTACAAGGCCGGCATCTACACAGGAAAGCGTAGGAATGGCTTGCATAGGAGAAAATTCCATAGCCACTTTTTTCTTTCCCCCAATAACTTCTTTTAAACATTGATGCATTTCCTTCC
Source organism: Simkaniaceae bacterium (assembly GCA_030149435.1). Classification (GTDB taxonomy): domain Bacteria; phylum Chlamydiota; class Chlamydiia; order Chlamydiales; family Simkaniaceae; genus JASBRR01. The sequence continues at coordinate 64,320 of JASBRR010000012.1, read as the reverse complement.
AGCTAGAGTATTCAAGCCTTTCACCGGAAAGGTGATTGAACATTTTTGCCTCAATTCGGTGAACAATCTTTTTCGGTTTGCCACTGGCCGGAATCCAATAAAAACAGCGGCGGGTGATATGAGCAGTTGAAGGAAGCTCCAAGACATTTAGAGCTAAGGGGTTCGTGTGGTGAAGCGCATAGAGAAGCCACCCATCAATTTGTTGCTGTTGTAACATGTTTTGTATTTGGGCGATTTTCATTTAATTACCTAACGTTTAATTGTATAGACATTGAATCAACGCAGCTGCAGAGAGTATCTTCATACTTGGATAGGGTTCTTTTAACAAATCTATTAAAAAGGGAATAGAAGCATGACTCCCGATATGTCCTAAGGCCCTGATGATATTCATCTTCATTTCTCGATCGACATTCGAGTAAGAGCTTTCCAACACAGTTGTAGCCTCTGGCTCACTGCCGAACAACCCCAGCACAATTGCTGCTTGAACACGAACAATCATCTCATCATCTTTCAGCAAGTTCATCAATAAAGAGCGCGCTTCTTCGCCCCCTTCTTCAAAAAGTGTCGTCGACGCGGCATAAGAAATTCCCAGCATCGGACTCTTGAGAAACTTCTTTAATGCTTCCTCTGCTCGAGAATAGTCTAGGATTGCTAAATCGCTGAGCATTTCTAATCGCACTGAATGGTCTATCAGCTTGGGATACTGTGGGATCTGTGGAATATGAACTGCTTGAGTCGGTGCAATCACTCTAAATAGTGGGTTCCCTTCTTTTTCCCACATCACTTCGTTTGGATATAGCATCAAAAATGCGTATAGAAGTTCACATATGAGTTTGGAGTCATTCCCTTGCCCAAGCATACCCAGAGCCAAATTAACCTTTACAAATGGATCTGCACTAATACTAATGACCTCTTTTGCAAGCTTTGCTCCTACATTCCCTACCCTTCCAATCACATAGGCGGCTGTTCTTCGGGTATAAGGGTCATCAGAGTAAACTTTGCTTTTAAGTTGAGATAAGGTCAATCCCGGGTTAACCCTAGCAGTCACCCAAGCTGCAGTCATTGCTACAGTAGGATCTGGATCTGCGATGAGGCTTTTCACTTTTAGGAGAGCCTGGGGTTCTAGTCCATTGAGACCAAGAACCGCTAAAGTATTAAGCGCTGAGATACGAACATCTTTCGAAGAATCACCCAGAAGTGTTGCAATCAACTCCCTTTGTGATACTAAATCAAGATGTGAGACGACTGTACAGGCAAACTGACGCAGAGCTGCTCGGTTCGACTGAACCAAATCACCAAGCTCAGCCTGTTCAATTGTATCATAAAGATTCACAAGAGAGCCGATCGTTAGTGCTTTCTCTTCAAGGCTTGTTCTTGTGGACTGCAAAACTTTTTTAAAAGTAGGAATCACCTCATCAGTGCCTATCACCCCAAGAGCTTTAATCACTTCCAACCTGACAAACCATACCTTTTCCTCCAGGAGTAAGCGTTGCAGAGCCTGGATAAGAACTTGATCGCGATAGTGCGTAGATAGTTGAACAGCAATGACGCGCATCATAGCACTTGAAGAAGAGAGTGCAGAGAGAAGCACCTGAACCGCACGCGCATCTTGAGTGATACAAGCACTAGTCAAAGCAGCCAAATTGACATTCTGTAATCCAGAATTTTCTTGACTCTTCAGAACCCCCCAGGCAATCCCCTCTAATAAAGAGAGTGAATCTTTATCTTTAGGAAGCTCATTCCACAGAGCAACCGCCTCCTCTGAGTATTCATTTTCTGCATAGGCACGAACTAGCGATTTTTTAAGGGCAGGCGAATTAGGGTAGCGATCTAGCTGAGATTTACACTCTACTAATGCAGAAGCATAATCTTTAAGCAAAAAGTGAGAGTTTATACGTTTTATTGCATCATTTTCAGAGCAGTGCGTGTAAACCGAATAAAAGAAAGTGATTAAAAGAAAACAACGAAGCATGATTATGTCACCATTTATGCCATGCTCCCCAACTCCTTTCCTCCAATAAGATGAAAGTGAAGATGGAAGATTGTTTGGCCTGCTTTTCTTCCATTATTTGTCAGAAAACGATAATTGTCTGCAACTCCAAATTGTTTTGCAAGAGACTGCGCAACTTCAACAATTTCTGCAACTATCGGCAACTCTGTAGTAGGAATAGATTGAAGATCTACATAAGAAGTCTTAGGTAAAATCAATAGATGGACTGGAGCTACAGGGTGTGCATCCTTAATTACCAAGATACGCTCATTTTCAAACACCTTTTCTGATGGAAGCTCTCCCTTAATAATTTTTCCAAAAATTGTTGTCATGATCCCTCAGGCATAATAAGATTCAGTGCTTTTAAAGCATCTTCTTTGGTATTCCACACAGAAATAAAACGCCCCTTATGACAAAATATTGCTCCATCAATACCTGTTTTCTTTTTTAGCGCCTCATCACTTAGACCAGCCCAATCTTTAGGCAGAGGATGGCGCACCTCCATCCGTTTTTTAAATGAGGGAGGAATCCCTCTTAATTTCCATGAGTTTCCAGCTGGCATGACAATGAATTGCCCAGGATGCTCTTCCCCCCCCATTTCAAAGAACATATCAAGCCAGGGAATCGACTCTTCAAAAATCAAAACAGTTTGATTCTTGTCCATCTCCTCCTTGATCACCTCTTGGCATGACTGAATATAATGCAATTTTTCCTGAAGCCTACGCAAATGTCCCAAAGTAAAGTCTACAGCTTCAAAAAATGCGCGATCAATGATCGAAGATGTCACATTATGTTTTGCTGGGACGAAGTTAGCAATAACAGAAGAAAAGGTACAATGCCCCATTTGAGGTGTCATCTTGCCGTTATCGATTGCATCCACCCCTTTAATCAAAGAGCGATTCAGGTAATGGTAGGAGCGCTCATCGATGACTTTTTCTTGTTTAAGGTATTTGAGTACCATTCCAGCACTACTTAGAGAGCCGCGGTAGTTAGATTGATGATGATCAAAGAGTTTTCGCTTAGGGTTATACACGCCCCCCACATCACAAGTAAATTCACACGTATCGAGCACAGCTTTGTCACGGGACCTGAAAACTTTATCTCTATCTATTAAGTCGAACAGTAAAAGAAGAGCACAAGCTGTCACTTCATCTGCATGAAAACTCCCATCATGGGTGCCAAAGCTACGTAAAATAACCTGCTTTTTCATCTCGCCAAAATCCAATCAAAAGGAAAAATTCTACTTTCCCTTTAGAAAATACTCAAGGACAATTTTGATAACTGCAGTGGTGTCAGTGATTCGGTAGACTTTCGTAAGTCAGACATGCTATAGAGAAATTATGTTTGTACATCACGACCTTGTAACACCTGATGGGGTTTTAAGAGACCTTAAGCGCATCTCGCCAGAAAGAGTGGAAGCGACCATCCATATTAAAAATATCCACCCAAGTTTTGTAGGATATGATCTCGACCCCTCCCAAATACTCTTTAACCAAAAAAGTGCCATCGCCCAACTTGGTGTTCACACAAAAGCGCTATCCTATGAGCTTTCCCCCCGCTTTCAACGAGCTACAGCCAAAGTAGAAATCTTAGGCCTCAACACTGTAGGCACTTTCTTTCTAAGCCAACTTCAGGAAGGCATTCCGTTTGGAAAACTCTTTGCTGCAGATGAGCGTCGGCGCGTAAGGGATCCTTTTTACCTAAAAAGAATGTTTGGGCGTACCGATCGGTCTGGAGAGCCCCTCCTATCTTTGGGGAATGGAGGTGGAAAAGCAGACCTAAAGCTCGAAAAGCTTGACGGAAGAACTGTAGCCTTCCTTTCTCTTAAGCCAGGAACATACGAATACGACGACACAATTTTTGGATTGATCCCCACAATTATCAAAGCATTATCGACACCAAATATTCATCTTAGAGATCTTATTCGTCTCGAGCAAAACTGGATTAAAGAGGGAAAAAAAGAGGTGCAGAAAAACCATTTTCTCCTTGTGAGAACCCTTCCTCTCCATATTCGGACTGTCTTTGCTCGGGTTGTTGACTCCCTTCTTCCCAAAGGATTTCACCACACCTCTGCCTCGATCTTAGAGCCGACTACAGCTGCATCTGGCGACATTTATGAGTTATTTGGAGAGAGCCAAGAGGAGCTCACGGAGATACCACTTGAGTTCTACACACTCCACCCTTATAGAGAACATATTTTCTTTTCTGACCGAGATCAATTGCAAGCCTGTATTGAAGATGAAAACACATTATTTAAAGCAATGGAATCTGCTCCGCGCCCTGAGCACCATAAGTGCGCGACCTTTGTTGCTAAAGGTGAGCAACTGCTCAATTTGAAGCCTAAGGACTGGATTCAAAGCGAATGCGCCTTTGAGGAACTTCCAGGTTTTTTCCACCCTATTGAGCAAGCTCATGCTTTAGAAAAATATATGCATGCTCAACCCTCATACCACTACTTGCGAGCCATTGAAATGGGGGAAATCACGAGCCAAGGGATACTGCTTACTCGCCATCTCCCTTCCCCTTCAATGAAAAGAATGCTTCTCAGTGAGCAAGTCTACAGGTGTCTAAAGGGAATTTATTTCGAATATCCCTCAAGGTCTCATGGAGATTACTTTTCACATGAAGATCGCGCCTTGCTTCTTGATCTAGCAAAGTTTGGAATCTCTATTTACTGGCTCGACAGGAAGACGAAACAAGTATTAGAGTACGTTCCAAAACCCAATAAAGACTCAGGAATGTTTGTACCTCTAAATCAAGTCGATACATTCGCTCGAGCTACCATGGTTGGAATCTATGGCTCAAATTTGGTAGAGGGAACTTTTGATCGCCTCATTCAAGAACTTCTTGAAGGGCTAATTGAACTCAAAAAACATATGGACCACCCGCTTCTCAGACCTGAGATCCCAATTGCGCTGGTCACTGGTGGAGGCCCAGGTGTCATGAGAGTTGCTAACCGCGTTGCTCAAGATCTAAAGATTCTATCATGTGCGAATATTGTAGACTTCAGAAATCATCAACAAGTCAATGTAAATGAACAAATTCAAAACCCCTACATCGATGCAAAGATGACCTACCGCTTAGATCAACTCGTTGAAAGACAAGCAGAGTTCCACCTCGACTTTCCTATTTTTCTTACTGGAGGGATTGGTACAGATTTTGAATTTGCACTGGAAGAGGTCAGACGAAAAACCTCCTTTAGGTCTCCCACCCCTGTGCTACTTGTTGGGACAGATGAATATTGGAAACAAAAAATCACCTCCCGCTTTGCAATGAACCTCAAGGCTGGGACCATTTCCGGGTCAGAGTGGGTCAGCAACTGCTTCTACTGCGTAAAAAATGCAGCTGAAGGATTACAAGTCTATGAGGATTTTCTAAGCGGAAGATTAGAGATAGGTCCGAAAGGACCAATCTTTGAGCAAGGCTTTAGACCTTCAAGCTGACATTGAGCTGTAAGGGTGAGAATTTTTTAATCTTCTGGTGATTAATAGGATACGTTAATTTTCCATCCTGACTGCGAGAGTGTCAGTTCGAGGTAAGCGAAGGTAGCCAACCACGTGTTGCTGCAATCTGGAAGAAAATAATCGCGCCTGACCCAACAATCATCAAAATAAGCAACGCCTTTCCTCCAAAAACACGAAATGTTCCTTTTTTCTTCTCTAGATACCTTCCATGCCAAACCATCAAAGCAGGAAGGACCCCATAAAGAATCGCAACAAAAACCCCTGCATAACCAAGGGCAATAATAAATCCAGAGGGATAGAAAAGAGCAAAGAGCAAAGGGGGTAAAAACATCAATGTAAGGAGGACCATCTTCCCTCCGGGTGTCCTTTTAATCTTAAACCCATCAGCTAAAAAGTCATATAAGCTCAAGGCAACTCCAAAAAATGAAGTCACCAAGGCAAAAAATGAGAATAAGCCGACGACAATAGCAATCCAAGGCAAGTGAAGCGATTGGTTGAGTGCCTCTGCAAGGTGTGCAACAGGATGAGGAGCACTTCCGATCACCTCAAGTCCATACTTTCCCTCTAGTGGCAACATCCCTATGATCAAAAAATCCCAAACGAGATAAAACACTAAAGGAATCAAACTTCCCCAAAAAAGGGCGCTTTTTAATTTTTTTACATCACTATTCAAGTAGGCTCTTAGACTTGGAAGAATAATATGGGAGGTAAAGGAGAGAATGACCACAGGAACAGCTACGGCCAAATACGTGGGAGTTCCTCCTTGGAAGTGGTCGAGGTCCACATGAGGGGTAACAAAAACTAGAAGTAAGACAAATGACCCTACAAGGCCAAACATGCAAAGGCGATTGATCTTATCGACGACTTTTGTTCCGAAAGCGACAATTAAGCCAAAAACACCTAGAAAAAGAAAAACTCCCCAGTTGGGTGGGATCTGCGTTTTCCAAGCGTTTGATAGCACATCTGCAATGAGGGATCCCCCACCCGAAAGGTATGCTGCAGCGACAGCATATAGAAGGAGAAGAAAGGAAACCCAAGAAACGAATTCACCGCCACTGCCCAGTCTTTGACGAACCATTGTAATTAGATTTGCACCTGTCTTTTCTGTCATCAAATTTGCTTCAAGCAAGTAGAAGAGACTCAGCAACATAAATAAAAAACAGACCGTAAATAAAAGGGTCGTATAGAAAAAGCCCGCTCCACCCGTTGCTAAAGGCAATGCAAGCATTCCTGCTCCAATTTGAGTCCCTGCAACTAGCAAAGTACTTCCAAAGGCCTTATTTTGGCGAATCGTCATCGTATTAATTCTGTTAAACTTCCGATCGGAGTTTTAGAATCCCCAAGAAAGGCCAAAGCCCCAATATGAGGTGCGATCCTTAAAGAATTGCCCTTCAGAGTAACCATTGTGATAAGTGGCAAACAAACGCATTTTGCGGCCAACACCTTGCAACTTACTCCATTCGTAACCAGCCAGGGATGTTCCATCTAAACTCCACGAATTAGTTTGCCAGTTTCTAAAATAAATTGCTAAGAAAAAGGTACCGTATAATTTATGGTAAAAACTCTTTGTTCCCAAGAAGCGAAACTCTCCACCATATTCAATATATAGAGGAGGCTTAAATGGATAGGTGCTATCGCTGTGAAAAACCCAACCCGGTCCAAAGTAGAATCGGAGAGAGTCATTGACTTGGTATGATGTGAAAAAGTCAAGAGCCTCAAAGCTTGGGTTGACGCGGTGAACCTCTGGATGATGCACCATAAACTCATCACCAAGGTGACTTGAAACGTGGTAGACACGCAGTCTAAATGCCCACTTATCATAAGCGTAACTCAGAGGAATGCCAACCAAGTAGTCTGTATTAGCAAGCTCAGAGATCTCATTGTTTTCATGGTGAACTCCCATCTTAAAAACAGACCAAATCCCCGCCTGAATGTCAATCTGCAAGTCACCATTTCCCCAAAGCACATGTTTCCACCTGAAAATAGGGAAGTTATCCCCAAGGGATACCGCAATCGATTTATCTCCAAGAACTTGATCTCCCACTCGATATACAGCTGAATAAAGTGTTTCCCTAGGGTTTGCAATCATAGGTGGATATAAAACAGTAGTTTGCGGGAACCAAATCCCCTTGACTTGAGGTTTAGCCTCTCTTTCTTCAATCTTAGCCAACTTCCTTTCTGGGAATTTATCAACGGCTGTAACAGATTTTACTTCAGGCAAATCACTGACAAAACGGATGATACTATTTTTTATGAGAGTGTTCTTAGGCAGATTATAGAGATACACATCGCGGTTCTCTACATAAACCAATACGTCAAACTCATAGTAATGTGAGTTTACAAGAGCTTGAATGTATCCTTCTAAATAAGCATCCTCCTCACCCTGAAGGTGATCCATAGGAATCGCATTCTCTCGACTCGAGACAAATTCTGCTTCTACGAATTCAATAGAGCCTTCAGCTTCATCAACTGCTAAAAGGCAGGTACTCAAACTAAGTGCAAATATTAGAAAATATGGCTTCATTATGATCCTCTAAATTCCATATACAACTGTTTTAATTTTCATCCCAAAAAAAAATCAAAAAAAGTGATTTTTTACAATCTGTTGAAAATAAAAAAGTTAGGGATCGCTTTTTTCTCATCATTATAATTTACAACACGTTACGAAATAATAATAATAATTTGGAAATTTGTTATATTCAAATAGTCAGCCGGGGAAATAAGAAGGGGGATATCTTATGGCAACACCACAACCTAGGAATCCAGAAGAGGAACTAAACCAAGAAGTGCATCGCCAAGAGCGTCAATTGCATAGCAATTTAGCACTGCTTAATCAACTCTTTTGGCTATGTGCAGATGAAGCTTTAGGTGAAAAGCAGTGGCAGCAGCGCTCGCAGCTGATTCTCGAGCAAATTATGCAAACTAACCCTATGGTTGCAAAGGAATTACACCAGTTAATTGATAAAGGAGACCGAAAGGAAATTCTCGTATATTTCGAGAGAGAGAAAGACGAACTCATTCAAACTCTAAGCGAAGAAATTCAGAATCGCAAAGGAGTCGATGCAAAAATAAACAGAGGAAAGATTGAAAAATTTCCTTCAGACTCATAACTTGATGAAAGTATAGAGTATTTTGTAGGTCTTTCGAGAATACCATGACAAGTCACTATCCTCCTCCTTTGCCCCATCACAAGGCAAAATGGCGTTTTGGAATCTGGATTACTAGTGTACTCTTTGTTTTCTACAAGTATATTCTAGAGGTCTCTCCGAGCATCATGACGCGCGACCTCAGCACAGCTCTGCATATTGATGCGGCGATGCTCGGACATATCGCAGCTAGCTATTACTATGCGTACACAATCATGCAAGTTCCTTCTGGCTTGCTTATTGATAAGTTTGGCCCTCGCAATATCACCACACTTGGCATCCTTCTTTGCTCTTTTGGTGCCTACCTATTTTCTATTTGCGACGGACCGCTGCTCGCCTCCTCAGCTCGATTCATCATTGGAGTAGGTGCAACCTTTGCCGTATTAAACACTTTTAAAGTTTCCTCAAACTGGTTTGCACCTAAGCGATTTGCCCTTCTTTCCGGGTTGATGATTACTCTAGGAACTCTAGGTGCAGTTTTTGGACAAGCCCCCCTTGCAATCTTCCTAAAGATATCGGGCTGGCGTGATGGAATCGCTACCCTATCGATGGTAGGCTTTATCTTTGCTGGAATCTTTTACTTACTGGTTAGGGATAAGCCTCCACATGTGGCATATGATACAACTCCGATTGTGAACTCCAAAATCCCCCTTCATCACGCTCTATATCAATCGCTAAAGAAATCTCAAACTTGGATTCTCTCTGTATATAGTGGTCTCGCTTTTGCTCCGATACTCGCATTTGGAGGACTTTGGGGAATTTCATTTTTAGAAACAAAATATACCTGCTCTCATGAAATAGCAGCTTTTCTGACTTCGCTGATTTTTGTAGGGTTTGCTCTAGGGTCTCCCCTTCTATGCAACCTCTCAACATGGATCGGTAAACGGAAACCTATTATGGTTTATGGGACTCTTATCGCACTCGCTCTCCTAACCCTCATCTTGTATGTCTCCATTCCAAATAAGCTAGTTATCGGGACTCTACTTTTCTTGTTTGGCTTTTCATTAAGTGGATTTCTTCTCTCTTTTACTGTCATCCACGAAATCAACATCCCCATTATGACCGCTTCAGTCATCGGCATTATGAATACATTAAACGGATTTTTTGGAGCCATCACCGACCCCCTGATCGGCTTTATGCTCGATCTCAGAGCCTCTCATAAGGAGAGCTTTGGCCTCGACTTCAATGTTTCCGATTACCAAATTGCCCTTTCTTTTCTCCCAGCCTATTTAATCATTTGCCTACTTCTCCTCCTTTTCATTAAGGAAACGCACTGCAAACAAAAACTCGACTGAAAAGAATAATTTCTTGAACCATACCCTCCAAAAAGGTTACGATCACTCTCTTCTATCAGGGGCAATAGCTCAGTCGGTTAGAGCAGCGGACTCATAATCCGTTGGTCGTAGGTTCAAGTCCTACTTGCCCCACACTCTTTTAGCAGTGAAAAGAAAAGCCTCTAACAATGATCAAATCATGCACGACGTTTTTGCTATGTTTGATCTGTATAAACTGTTTCTCTCTTCAATTAAGTCCTGTTCCTTGGCTTACTGAAGGCGCTATAGCCTTTCTTCAAGTATGACAACCCCTATGTAATAATTTTAGAGTTTGTCAGTGGAGCATCCAACTTGGGGATTGGGACGAAAAAGTCTTTCAAAGAGGTAGATGGATCTCTAAGAAACGAATGCCATTCGTAACGGTCTTTTCCAAACAAAGCAAAAGTGCAAGAAAAACCAGTTACAAGCCTTCATGCAGGCACTGAGCCATAATTTTAAGCGATTGATTGTCGTGCAAGATGCTCTTGTTCAGAGTTATTGAGAGCTACCCCCTTCCCGGATTTTGCAAAAAATTGCAAAATCGGGAGAAAAAAAGGGTAAATTTGAAGTTTTTAGCTGAAACGTGTGAAAAATGGGTGCGTTAGTCAATTTTTGCAGGGGCTGCTTTAGAAAGTCGCTTTCTACAGATTTAGTAAAGGCTAGACTTAATAAGCCCAGCCTTTGATTAGAATATGTTACTCCGAAGAGCGCTCTTCGGCAATTTTCAAGTAGGCATAGAGAGCGATATCAGATCGATGATCTGCTAGGGATTCGATCATGAGCTTATGGTAGTTCACATCCCCTTTTGGAAGGTCACCTTTGAGTTGAATCGCCATTTTCTCTGTCTCTTGACTTAGGTCCCTTTTTTTTAAAAGGTAAGGAGTTTTAGCCGCTTCTACAGAATACTTGATAAGCCTACCTAACTCCGTAACAGCTCCTTCTTTGACTTCTATAGGATCCAAGTTCCCATCTTCTAAGTCATTTACAAGGGAAGAGGCGATCTTTTGAATAAGAGGATCATCACTTTTCGTGTAATTGCTAAGTATTATAGCAACATTTTCCTTACTTTGATCTTGACTGCTTAGTGCTGAGAAAAAGTCTGTTGCAAAAGCACAGAGCTCCTTTCCTCTCATTTCTTCTGCCTTTTTTTCCTCCTGACCTGGAAAAGCTAGAGTCGATATTGCAAGTAAGACACCGAGACCGATTGTTTTGAATTTTTTCATTCACATGCCTCCAAATTGTTTCCTCTGGATTATAGCAGGAATCAAATAAAGAGGTATTTTTAAAATAAGTTCTAATTTAATGGGTAATTAATTGATATAATTCAAGAGCTACGACAAATATAGAATACGCTGCCAGGGTAATTAAAGCCAGTGGGTTAGAGAGGCTACGTAGATGACTTTTGAATCCAAGAAAAAATTTACCCACGAACAAGATCAGAACAGGAAGTAGCCCATTCAAAAAGGCTTCGCCAAACCCACCAGCGACTCCCAACGCCACAGTGAAAATGTGGGGATTGAGCATGGCAAAAATTAAAGGGGGAATAAAAGTCAGCAAACAGAGCATGATCCGTTTAAGACCTGAGCGATGAACGATTCTAAAGCCATCTCCAAGGAAATCCACCATAGAGAACGCAACCCCTAAAGTTGAAGTCACCACAGCAAAGAAAGCAAAAAATCTGCCAACCCCCACAAAGTAACGACTCCCAGTCAAAGACTGGAATTGATCTGTAATCGGAATTCCCTCTTTTAATGCTTGAAGCGTTACCTCTAAAGGAACAGCGCCGATGATGAGCCACTGCCAAATGATATAAACAATGAGAGGAAGAAGAGATCCCCAAAAGATCGCTTGTCGGAGTGAGCGCCTATCGCGCTTGAGATAGGTACACAGTGAGGGAATGATATTGTGAAAGCCAAAAGCGCTAAATAGGACAGGCATGGCAAACACGATCTTCGACCAATTTTGAGGAATCAGTCGCTCCGTTTGGACAGCACTCCCTCCACTTCCGATCAAGACCAGCCAAGAAGCGATCATGGCAACACTCATAATGATATTCGTGCGATCAATGGACTTAGGACTAATCGCAACAATGGTTCCAAAAATTACGCCAAAAACCACAAAGCTCCAAGGACCATCTAACCCAGGCAGTCCAAATCCCTGAGCAAGAAGTGGACCTCCTGCTGCAAAATAGGCAATCATTAAGCAGTAGTAGAGGAATACAAACATCCCCCCGGAAAGCCACCGCCCATACCGACCCAAGAAATGGTTTGAAATCGACAACACATTGCTTCCGTCTGGCATCCACAAAGTCACCTCTAAAAAGATCAGCCCAGTGCAATACATAAAAAACCAGACGAGCAGCGTCACAAGTAGTCCTGGAATAAATCCCGACTCAGCCGTGACCAAGGGAATCCCGAGCATCCCCGCTCCAATCATCGTCCCAGCGATAAGGAAAGTCCCACTAATAATTCGATAGAGCTTGGTGTTTGTCATGAATCTCTAACTCAACAGTCTAAAGCAAAGATATCTAATATACAGGATCTAGCCAAAATCGAAAATAAATTATTTATGGTTAAAGAAATTCAAAGATTGTTCTTTCTTGAATAAAATTGGATGTTTATTCAAAATCATCCACTTAAATACATTAAAGTTAAAGTTATGTCAATCCTTAATAAATTTTGTGCATTAACTCATGTGGCTCAATTTGGCTTAAATTATGCCTGCCTGAACCACCCTTCTGTGACCAAAGATGTCAACCGCATGTCACTTCTATTCGCTACCTTGAATTGTGGCTTTCTCTTCATGCAAACCGTGCAGCCAGACAACTCTCTTTCAAAATACCAAAACTGGGGAATCTTAGCTGTCGGATGCCTTGCAGGTGGCCTAGACTACAAATGGTTGAATCAGCCATATAATATTCGCGATCCCATTGATTTTGATATTCCCAACCTTTGTCGCAATGATGGTAGTTCCATAAAAGGAAAGATTGAAGTCAGAGCAAATAGGCCTACGAAAGAGAAGCTCAAGCGAGCGATTTTTATTGCTCAGTTGGTTCAGGCTTTAGTTGGCATCTATTTTAGTCGAGATAAACTCCTAAGAGCGATTCAATTGTCAGCTACAGTCGGATCTCTTTTTCAATTAAGACTAATGCGATGGATTGAACTAAAGCACTCTAGCCCACAAACTATAAGCACAGAATATAACATACTTTCAGCCCCTACGATATCAGTTCATACACTGCTCCCCTTTAACTCAGAACAAAATAACACGTGCAATGTATGTACGGAAAATCAAAGTGACACATATTACTGTTCAAATGCACATCCTACCTGCACATCCTGTTTGATCGAATGGTATACTACAAAGATAAAAAATGTAGCTACAGAACTGTTTGATCGTAGTCTTTTTACTGCAACAGACCATTTTGAAAATAGAGTTTATAAACGTACATCATACACTTTCAAGCTCAGCGGAGAACACCTCCCGAGTTGCCCTATTTGCAGAGAAACTCCATCCCATGCAGTTTATGAGTTTCACCAAGGAAAGCTTATCATAAATAATGCAAACTCCCCGGCATCGTCGTTTTGGACTGCAAACTACTCACTCTACAGTGTGATTCAATTAAGTCTGGCATTCGCTCAATATACTCATCCAAACCTTGCAGGCCCTATTTACAAGATGCAAAAATTGATGTTGATGACAGATGCGGTTCTCTTTGGGGTAACCCTAGTTCAAGAGATGAAAAACAGTACCATTTCCCTTAAGAGTAACCATTCCATGCAAATCGCTCTAGCTCTTAGTATTCTCTTCGCATCTGCGCTACTATACCAATCTAAGTATGGAAAGCACCCATCATTAGTGCAGGTCATAAAAGATCGCATTGCAGAAACAGAATTCGCATCGTTATCTATAGACCAAAAAGCTCCTTTGAGCTTTAACTTATTAAAATCGAGTTTAGGTGCAAGAGCGCTTCTAACTCTAGGGTTGGCAATCAGTTCCAAGCGTAAATCATTACTCCTGTTCGCAGGACTATTAAATGTATTTGCCCTCCTTACACTCAGCCAAATGCAATGGATTCACTTGAAGAAGGCATTTAGTAAGCTGTCGGGTTATGATAGGCTAACAACTGCAGAGTTTCACATTCTTCTCCCTAATCCCCACAAAATATTCAAAACCAGCCCCCTTCCAGACCTTCTGGTTAAACTTAATGAATATGTTTCTAATTTCTTTGATAAAAGCTCATGGAACGTCTATTGGTCAGTAACAAAACAAAATGGAGTTGAAATCTCAAGAACGCTTTGTTTCGATGCCACCGTCAAACCATCACCTCTTAACATCGGTGGAATTGACTTTTACAAACTGATCAGAGAGTGGGGAGGGGCATGTATATCTCATTCTGGAACAGCTGGTGCACTATCCATTCAAGCTCCAAACTGTGGCCCGCTTGATTTTTAGGGGACTGCTTAAGAAATTCCATCCTCACACTTTTTGCACCTTTTTTGGCAAAATCAAAATTTTTGCAAATCTCCTATACGTGAGGTTATGTAGATTTTCAACTCTTTCGATTTTTCTCAAAAACCGCTACAAAATCTGCAAAGAGCGACTTTCGAGAGCAGTCCCTTTAGTGATTTTCCAGCCTAGTCTAGATAAATCTAAACTTATTTTGCTTTGATCTTCTCGATCAAATCCATTTTATGTTCGTAGAGAGAGGACTCCAGTCCGACGAAATAGGTTTGGGGATGCAAAAAGCGTCGCACTGGAGGAGAAAAGCGCTCAAGCTCGTGCGCGCAACGGCTGCGTATGGCATCGAGTGATGGGGATTCATACACAAGCTTCCCTTTTTCAAAGATAGGGGTTAAAAGGTCATGGTGCCGCATTTGAGTCGTTACTGACTGTCGTCTAGTTGGATCAAGAGGATCAATTAAAGAGAGTTCTTCAGGAGTGTTTTTATGAAGATCAAACAACATATCCATCACATACTCCCCCTGATCATTTTCATAACGTCGAACCTGTAGGCGCCCAGGATTGGTCGTCTTTACAAGCTGCTCTGAAATTTTCACCTTATCGATCCAATTGCCTGCTTCATCTTGTATTGCAGACAACTTGTAGACTCCATCTAAAGCAGGCTGATCTTTCGCAGTGATCAGATTGGTCCCCACCCCCCAAATATCGATCTTCGCTCCCTGTTTTTTGAGATCTCGAATGATAAACTCATCGAGTTCATTGCTTGCCATGATCTTGGCATCATAAAAGCCCGCCTCATCGAGCAGCTTGCGGATTTCAATACTCAGATGTGCAAGATCGCCCGAATCAAGGCGAACCCCTTTCATCTTCACTCCAAGGGACTCTTTCTGCTTAGCAACTTCGATCGCCTTCTTGACACCCCGAACTGTATCATATGTATCCGCAAGGTAAATGCAATTCTGCGGCATCACATCTGCATACGACTCAAATGCCTCTTTCTCTTCGTCAAAGGCCATAACCCAACTATGTGCATGAGTTCCCTTAACAGGAATTCCATAGCGAGCTCCAGCTAAGACATTCGATGTTGCATGGCACCCCCCTATATAAGCAGCGCGCGCTCCAGACAGAGCTCCATCAACACCTTGGGCTCTTCTGAGCCCAAACTCGCAAACTTCACCTCCCTCAGCTGCAGCACAAATCCTCGAGGACTTTGTCGCAATGAGCGTCTGAAAATTGATAATGTTCAAAAGCGCACTTTCAAGCAGCTGCGCTTCTAAAATCGAGCCGGTGACAACTACAAGGGGTTCATAGGGAAACACAGGAGTTCCTTCAGGCACGGCTTGCAAATCACAAGAAAACTGAAAATCTTTTAAATAGTCGAGAAACTTATCTTCAAAGAGAGACTCTCCATTATCAGAGCGAAGACTTCGCAAATAGTCGAGCCCTTCTTTTTCAAAGCGAAAGTTTTGGATAAATTCAATAGCAGATTCAAGACCCGCTGCAATGGCATAATTTCCCTTAAAAGGGTGGCGCCTAAAACAAAGAGTGAAAGCTGCTTTTCTATGGACAAGTCCCTTTTTCCAATATCCATATGCCATCGTTAGCTGGTATAAATCGATAAAAAGGGATAGAGATGAGCGATAAAACCAGTCGTTTGCCAATCTACTCCTTATTCTCTGGAGGAACTGATTGTTCTTTAGATTTCGGATGAGCATGCTTTTCTAGGAGAGCATCTTTGCGTACTTGAAGCTGATCGATCTCTTGCTGGTAGCGTGCGGCAATTTCGCGGCTATTTTCAGCCTCTTGCCACTTCCTTCTTGCATCCATGAGATTATTCGATTGGAACTGCAGCGCATCAGCGCGGTTTTGCGCGCGCTCAGCTTTAGCAATTTCCCTGTTTCGAAGGTCAGTCAGCTTATTAATCGCATTATCTAACGTTTGGAGCTCTTGTTCCCACTGATCACTGGGAAGGTGCTTGACAAGAGCGTGAGAAAAACTGCCAAAAGCCAAAAAGGCTGCTAATAGTGCAAAACGAAAGTAATACATTTTCTGACTCCTTGACTGTCAACTTTTCTCTTCATTTAACGGAAATATTCTATAAAAGGCAAGAGATCCTGTATACTAACTTCAAAGCGTCAAAATGGTTTCAGAATTACGATGTTCAAAGCCCTAATCCTTTTCCTTCTTTTCCAAGCAACTATCCTTTTTGGATTCGATTTAAAAGAGAAGCTTTGCCAAGGCCAAGTTGGGAGCTATGTCATCACCGAACATAACAAAATCTATACACTCCTACATGTACACTCCAAGATTGGGACAACCCTTGCAATCGAAGAAATTAGTGTGCCATCAGCTCAAGCTCCCAAAGAGAATTGGAAAGATTGGGTGAAAGGAGGAGCTCCAGGGCACACTTCATGGCTCATGTATCACATCGACCTTGAGCAAGCTGCAATTACAGAGTGCTACTCATTTTCCCATGGGGGTTTCCTTTCCTTGGAGCCAAATCAATCCTTCCTTACTACGCTGATGCAACTCAAACTCGTTTTTCTATCTGAAAATGAAAGAATTCAAAAGGGGCCCTCTCAAAGAGCAGGAACCATTCAACAAGAAAAACCATGGTCTCCTCCACAGTTTAAAGATGGGAAAAAAGTTATCGCTCCTCAGTTTGATGTCTACCAAGGAATGTGGCCTAGTGATCAAACAGAGTTATCAGGCAAACAAGTGACCCTTTACTTTGATCAGGCAAATCCTACTTTTCCCTTTCCCTACTGGATTCAAGTTCGAGATGGAGGGATGAAATTTAAAATGCGCGTGATTGACTCGGGAGATTTCCTAGAGTCGCCGAAGGAAAAGATCTCTTCAGCAACACAGTCAGAGTCTGTTAGGGTCTCTTCAAGCTATTGATCTCCGAAGTCAAAAAAGCAGCCTGCTGAAAATAGCGTTCTGCGCTGTGAGCAATTTCTGCAGGAGACACCTCATTCTCAATATCATTAACGTGTTGCTCTCCATACCGCTCTATTGCTAAAACCAAATCATCTAAGCGATCATAAGATTTAAGCGAAATCGCTTTGATTTCCTTCATGACGTGAGATACGTTATCACGCCAGTCATAAAAGTCGATGGGTGTCGGAGGATCTTTAACAAGTTCTGAAAGTTGAAAAAGAAGAATTCCTAATTTCTCCTGAATCGCTTTATCATTTTTATGATCAAAATCTGCCATATTATTTCAATTATCAAATAAGTCTTTTTCTATGCAATACAGCTATTTGTGAACATTTGTTTTTAGTTTTTTTTCTAATAAAATATATCAACAGCCATCAAAACTTTTTTCCGACAGAAAAATATCCATAACTCATTTATTTTGAATGGGAAAGCTTATATCACCCCTACAGTTAATGAAAAATTTACTTTTCTAGAAAAATAGAAAGAGCGACTGTCATGCCGTCACCCCCCTAAAGTTATGAACATGTTTTCCACATTGTTCTAAAGAGTCCAATCAATTATCATTTAGATCTTTTTATAACAGCTCCAATGAGGCATCTCATGAAAAAAGGAAAAGGGGTTTTCCGCTCACTTTTAAAACTTTATCTGAGAAAAGAAAAGAAACTTGCATCGCCTGAACGCGAAGCAGTAAAAGGTGTCCTTGAAGACCTTCAAAGTGCCTTACTGAGCAAAGACAAACTCCGAATAAAAAAAGCGGCCTCAGAGGCAACCCTAATTCAGAAGCGGTACCTCAAGCGGACCCTCTTTGACATCATTCGAGATTCAGTGGTATCTCTTGCTTTAATCCTCATTGTTGTGACCCTAATCCGAACCATGTGGTTTGAGGTGTATGAAATCCCCTCTGGGTCGATGCGCCCAACATTGCAAGAACAAGATCGCCTTCTCGTTTCAAAGACTACCTTTGGAATTAATGTTCCCCTTTCCCGTAGCCACTTCTACTTCGATCCTGACCTCGTTAAAAGGAATGGCATATTCATCTTCACGGGGATGGGCATGGACATCTCTGACCTCAAGACTGTCTACTTCTTCCTCTTCCCAGGCACCAAACAATACATCAAGCGATTGATGGGAAAGCCTGGAGATACCCTCTATTTTTATGGAGGAAAAATTTATGGAATCGATGAGCAGAGACATGATATTTCAGAGGAACTTCAAGCTGCCTCTCTCTCTAAAATCGATCATGTTCCCTATATCCATATGAATGGAAAAAGTATCCTTGGAACGCGCTCAGGAGGCCTAGTCTCATCCGTTACCTTGAAGCAGATGAATGAACCCATCGCCTCTCTCGAGCTGACCCCACAAAATAAAGTGATTGGAAACCTTCTTTCCCCTTTTGCTGAAAATAATTTGGACTACTACGATATCTGGGGATTTAAAAACTATGGAATGGGTCGCCTCCTTACTCCAGATGAAGCGACAAAATATACGACCACACCTCTCTCTCAAGTTGAACCCGCAGAGCTCTACTTAGAAATCATTCACCACCCCACAGTGAAACACCCCTCAATTGTGCGAGGGTACCATGGAGAGCTCCAGCCCGCATGTGGCACAAACTCATGTCTTATTCCACTAAATGAAGAACACATGAAAGCTTTGTTTGAGTCGATGTATACAGCGCGCTTCACCGTAAAAAATGGTGTCTGTCACCGCTATGGAATGTCAATAAAAGGAGATCACTACTGCCACTACTGCCCAAAACTCACAGGTGTCCCTGATGGAACATACGAAATATATCACGGCATTGGACATCAAATCTTATGGAGCGGAATCTCCAAGAAGCTCTCTTCTGATCACCCTCTCATGCGCTATAGTGCACCGCGCCTTCAGCTCCTTTATAACTTAGGAATCGAGTGGAATACCCTTTTCGCACCTCAATCAAAAAATCCATTTCTCCTCCCTTCCCGCTTTGTCTACTTTAATGAGGGAAGTTTATACTCCATGGGCGCTCCATTTATCTCCAAAGGAGATCCCATTCTCACGAAATTTCTAGAAAGGGAAACTCTTAAAAAAAGTGCTGCCCCCTCTTATGCCCCCTATATTCCTTTTGAAGATGCGGGCCCTCCTCAAACTGATGATGGCAAACTCGATATCTCTTTCATTGAGAAGCACGGCTTTAAAGTTCCCGCTGGCCACTATCTTGCACTTGGAGACAACTATGCAATGAGCTTGGATAGCCGCGAGTTTGGATGTGTTCCTGCATCTAATGTCAGAGGTGCTCCCGTCCTGATCTATTGGCCTCCAGGAAAACGGATGGGGCTTCTCCCTCAAGCTGACTACCCGTTTTGGAACCTCCCTAGAACACTGGTTTGGACAGTGGTTTTGATTAGTGTGATTGCTCAGCGGATTTATGAGAGAAAAAAGTATTCGATTAACAACAGAATCCCATGATGAACTCAGTTCCTCTTTCCCATCGATCCCGCTCCCTATTCACCAAGGTGGCATTCACATGGATGCACCTTGCTGGAGAGCCATTCACTGCGCTCTATACTCTCCTATTATTTATTCTAAGAAAAGACCTCAATGGAACGACGCTGCAAATTTCGATTTTTGCGACAATCCGCCCCGTCATTTCGGTCTTCTCATTCTACTGGAGCGCAAATCTGCTCCGAGACCGCAGCAAGCTGCTATCTAACCTCATGGGAGCATGGGTTTTAGCGCGCCTCCCCTTTCTATGCGTTCCTTTTATCGATAACGTCTGGTTCCTAATTTTAGCTGCTGCGATCTACCAGCTCTTTTCTCGCGCTGGGATGCCTGCTATGATGGAGATCCTGAAGCTCAACATGGATAAAGATCCACGTGAAAAACTTTTTGCACGTATCTATGTCCTGAGCTTCATTGAAAGCATTCTCTTGGGGCTCTTTATTGGACGATTACTAGATATGCATGAATCCGCATGGAAAATTCTTTTCTTTAGCGCTGCGCTCCTCTCTATTTCCAGTGTTTTTATCCAGATGCGTATCCCACTTCCCGCAGACCTCAAGCAAGATCAAAACATTTTGATCCCTACAACGAACCGGCTACTACAACCCATTAAAGACTGCATTCATTTGATGCGAACACGACCCGACTTTGCCCATTTTCAATGGGGGTTTATGATCGGCGGGTTTGGATTGATGCTCATCGCTCCTGCCCTCCAAATCTACTTTGCCGATACTCTCGCGCTCACCCATAATGACCTCTCCATTGCGCGATATATTTGGATGGGGGTTGGTGTTGTTGGTTCCTCGTTTCTATGGAGACGAGCCCTAAATCATGTCCCCACTCACCTACTCACTGCATCGATCATTTTAGGGTTTAGCCTTTTTCCGTTGACACTTCTCCTAGCGATTCAACAACTTTACTGGGTCAATATTGCCTTTTTCTTTTATGGGATCGCTCAGGGAGGAAGCCACCTGCTCTGGCACCTATCAGGCACATTATTTGCAAAAGAGGAGGATAGCTCCAAGTTTTCTAGTGTCAACATCCTCACCGTAGGCATTCGCGGCCTTGTTGCCCCAGTCCTTGGAGGACTCCTCTCGAGCCTCATTGGCCCCTACCTCGTCTTAATCTGCGGCATCATCACATGTCTTGCGGGAGTTTTTTTCATGATTTACAAAGCTCCATTAAGATCAACTCAAAAATCTTTTTGATGATTGTATATCAATAAGCTTTATACTATTATTGCCTCATCAATAAATGAAAAAATTACAATAGATGTCATATGTGAATTATTTAACATCTAACACCAGCCTTTCGATAGCTTCTTCTGTACTAGTCAATAGTGGAAAGATGGCAAGAGAGTTAGAGGAAACTGGGACTGCTTTCCTTGTGCATGCTGGAGTTCTAGGTGGTATTGAAGACCTGATCGACACAGTTGCAAACCATATACTCAAACAAACATCAATAGAAGAGTCATGGCAACCAAAAATTAATCTAGGTATAAAGATAGCCAGCCGTTATGCAATAGCTCATCTTGCAAGCCGTTACCTTAACTGCAACCTTCCCCAAACATTTTGCACATACGAACTCTCTCTGACCTCGCGGATGTCTCCTCTTGGAACCTCTGGACAACTGGGGCCTTTGCTCTAAGTATGTTGAGTTTAGCTCGACCTAGCACTCGCCCCACTGCCCATCGAATAGTATCATCTTTTTTAAATGGCGTAGTATCTAGCCAAACTTCCAATGGAATCAAACATCTTTTTAGTAAGTTTACTACACAAGATCCTCGCGCCCTATTAGTCCGTCGCATAGTGATCTATACTAGTTGTCATTTTGGAGGCCAATGTATTGCTAATACAATCATACGTAAATATATTCCTCTGAAAGTCGAACATTCATCCCAAATGACCAGCACTTTACACTTAGTTGCAGACATTGTAGCGAATGCTCCGTTAGACTACATCTTTATTGACATCATTTCTGAAGAGCTTAAGAATAATGTTGATTATAAGAAACGAGTTAAAGCCGCACAAGAAGCAAGTTGCAACGGAAATTTATTGGAGTGGTATTGCACCCCTGAACAACAAAGTTTACTTGATAACATTTGCTCTCTATCTAAATGGAAAGAACGAATAGGGATCATCTATGAAGGAGTTCTAAGTGGCACTTCGATTGAATACTTTGCTCCCAAAGTTGTTGGGAGCTTTTTTGAAAACTAAAACTAGCTTTGGCTATTTGTCATAAACTGATAAGTCTCTCTCGCTTCACGTATAATTGCAGCAAGATCAAAGTTAACATTAACAAAGAAGCGTCCATTGATTGTGGCATCAATTGTTGCATACGTGACACCTGCAGTTGCAAGAGCGCCAACTAACCATGCGTAACCATCTTTTTCAGTGAGATAAGACGTAAAAAGCAACTCACCTGCGGCTCCCATAACACCGACAGTTTTAGGATTCCCAAAAGAGTGCCCCTTAAAAAAGAAGTGTGCAATTGCAGCTGTACCCATCGCAACAAGTCCCATTCCTCCAAGAATAAAGCTTTGTGGCGTATTATCCTTTACCTGCTTAGTCTCTTCCCAAGGATTAAAGTGTATATTTCCTAGTTGTAGTAAACCCATTGCTTTCTCCTTTTTGCATGAATTTTGGAACCATTATTAAGAAAAAGCAAAGATTCTGTCTATCTCAAATTTTTATTATTTTGAGGTGACTTTCTGAAGGTGGATGCGCGCATTCTCTCCATTTAACTCCCACTCTATTCCAGGATTTGGAGCAAATGTCACATTAACAGCTAAGACCTCATGCATAATCATTTCTTTATACGCCTCGAAACAGGAAATGACTTTGGGAGTTGTCTCAATGGTTAACTCAATGCGGTCGGTGACTTCGAGCTGCTCATTGCGACGTTGGGTGTTGATCTTGTTGACAATCTCTCTTGCAAGTCCTTCCATCAAGAGCTCTTCTGATAGTGTTGTATCTAGTGCTACAGTAATTGCACCCTCTGTTGCAGCAATGACTCCTTCCTTCACCTGCCTTTCAATCAGAACATCGTCTTGTGTCAGATTTAACTGCTCTTGATCAAATTTAAGCTCAAGCTCCTTGCCCGCTTGCAACATGCTTAGCTCATCAGCGGACAGATTCGCTAGCTTTTTCTGGAGCTGAGGCATCAAGGGGCCGACTGTTTTCCCCAGCTTTCTAAAGTTGGGCTTCACAAGGATGGAGACAAATTCTTCTTCATTGGTATGGAAATCGATCTCTTTCACATTGAGCTCTTCCATGATCAAATGCTTTTGCGATTCAAGAAGGCTAAGCACCTCTTGACTTGATGAAATCAGATGGGCTTTTGGAAGAGGCTGACGCACTTTAAATTTATGCTCTTTTCGAAGAGCATGCCCTAAACTCACGGCTGTTTGGACCCCTTCCATTTCTTGCTCAAGCTCACCACTGCGATATTTCGAGTCGTAGCTCGGAAAATCACAAAGGTGGACAGAAAGTGGGTCACCTTCCCCCTTTAACCCTTGATAAATCGCATCGCTCAAGAAAGGAATAAAGGGTGCTGCGATCTTTGACAAGGTAACGAGTACAGTATAAAGCGTTGCAAAAGCCTCCCGTCGATCTTGAGAGTCTTCATCTGCCCAAAAACGCGTGCGACACCGACGTATATACCAGTTTGTGAGAGAATCAATAAATGCGACAAATGGTTCAACGGCTTGATTTAATATGTAGGCATCCATCCCTTTTTCTACATCTTGAGTGAGCTTTTGAAGGCGCGAGAGAATCCATCGATCGATATCGGCTTTTGGATCCAACTCCCCACTCTTCTCAGGCGTCCACTTGTAGATATTTGCATAAGTTGAGAGGAAAACATAAGCATTCCAAAAAGGAATCAAAAACTGACGCAAAACAAGCTCGACACCTTTTTCAGAAAAGCGAAGGTCATCGGCATACACAGCAGGGCTGCTCAGTAAGTAGAGTCGAACGGCATCGGCTCCATACTTATTTAAAACAATTTCAGGCTCTGGATAGTTTTTAAGTCGCTTTGACATTTTGGCACCATCCTCTGCGAGAATGATTCCATTAACGATGACATTCTTAAAGGCTGGCTTGTCAAAAAGAGCAACAGACAAAATATTCAGCGTATAAAACCATCCACGTGTCTGATCGAGTCCTTCAGCAACAAAGTCTGCAGGGAAGCTCTCTAACGTTTCCTTTTCCCTTTCGAAAGGAAAGTGATTCTGAGCATAGGGCATCGAGCCCGACTCAAACCAACAGTCAAAAACCTCTGGAACGCGTACATAGAGTTTTCCATTTTCTTCAAATGACAAGGTATCGATGTGGTGACGATGAAGATCTGTTACCTTCTTTCCTGTTAGTCTTTCAAGCTCTTCGACACTGCTAATGACCTTGGTGTGCCCGTCACTACTTTTCCAAATCGGGATTGGAGTCCCCCAGTAACGGTTCCGACTGATCGCCCAGTCACGCGCATTTTCCAACCACTTCCCAAAGCGCCCTGGTTTGAGGTGGCCTGGAACCCAATGAATATCCCAATTCACTTCAATTAGGCGCTGCTTAATCTTTTCGACAGAGACAAACCAAGTCTGAACAGCTTTATAAATTAGCGGCGTATCCGAGCGCCAACAAAAGGGATAGCGGTGACGAATCGTCCCCTGATAGAAAAGGCGACCTGCTGCTTTGATGCGCTTCACGATATCTTTGTCAGCATCTTTGACAAACTGACCCGAATATTCGAGGATCTCATCGGTAAACTTTCCGTTCTGGTCTACTGGACAAACGAGCTCAATCCCTTCCCGCTTACAAACAAAAAAGTCGACCTCACCAAATGCAGGAGCCGCGTGCACAACTCCCGTTCCATCCTCTTCACCGACAAACTCATCGGTCAAAACTTGAAAAGCATTCGGGCTTGCGCTCTCTACAAAGTAATCGAATAATGGTTGGTACTTCTTCCCCTCTAGCTCTTTACCTTTTAGCGTCGCAACAACTTCGTAATCCTCTTTAAAGTGAGCAGCCAGCCGCCCCTTAGCTACGATGAAGTGATGCTTCCGCTTAGGATCCCAAACCTTGACATACTCTAAATCGGGGTGCACAACGACAGCTAAATTTGATGGAAGAGTCCACGGAGTTGTTGTCCAAATAAGAAGTGAGGTATCCTCGTCATCTACGAGAGGAAATTGAACCACGACAGAAGGGTCGTCAACATCGCGGTAGTTGAGATTTGCTTCAAAGTTCGATAGAGGGGTTCCGAGCCTAGCAGAAAAAGGCATGACCTTAAAGCCCTGATAAACGAGATCTTTCTCCCATAGCTGACCAAATACCCACCAAACTGACTCCATAAACGAGGGGTCCATCGTGCGGTAGGTCTTTTCAAAGTCA
Source organism: Simkaniaceae bacterium (assembly GCA_030149435.1). Taxonomy (GTDB): domain Bacteria; phylum Chlamydiota; class Chlamydiia; order Chlamydiales; family Simkaniaceae; genus JASBRR01. The sequence goes on along the minus strand of JASBRR010000012.1, from coordinate 39,135 downwards.
ACCCAACGCCCCATCCGCTTAACCGTCTGCTCCCACTCCTTTGAGTAGCGCAGAACAATGCTGCGACACTCTTCATTGAACTTATCAATTCCAAAGTGCTCGATCGATGCAGCCCCTGATAGCTCTCGGGAATTCTCAATCTCATTTTCGACAGGAAGCCCGTGACAATCCCACCCAAAGCGACGCTCGACAAAATGCCCTTTCATCGCTTGATAGCGAGGAACAACATCTTTTATGGTTCCTGCAAGCAAATGCCCGTAATGAGGAAGCCCCGTAGCAAATGGTGGGCCATCGTAGAATGAAAACCGAGCAGCGTTTTCCCGAATTTTCAGCGACTGTTGAAAGACTTTCTCTTTTTCCCAAAGCGCGAGAATACGCTCTTCTCTCTTTGGGAAAGTCTCTTTTAATTGTTCAAACATAGTGGGGTAAACTATAACGAACAGCGCAGAATTATTCAAACCCGACTTTCTCCCTACCTAAAAAATTCTTTATACTATAGATTTGTCAGAAAAATTTAATAAAGGGGCTGCTTAAAAAATTCCGTCCTCACACATTTTGCACCTTTTTTGGCAAAATCTACAAAGAGCGACTTTCGAGAGCAGTCCCATAAAGGCAGCAAAATATGAAAAAATTGACCTCCATTTTGGCAGGAGCCCTCCTGAGTATGGGGCTTTATGCTGGATCAGACTCCATTACCAATTTTGGGGCCAGTTATACAAGGTCTAGTATCAAGCCCAATGGCTTTCCGGATCTCAATGGCAATATGGGAGGCGTGCAAGGCTCATACCAATACCGCCCCTTGAACAAAGTCTTTGTAGCAGTTAGTGGATTCTGGAGGTATGGAGAGAACACCGGATCTGCAGGAAAAAGAGACCTCTTCGATGTTGGTATAGATGAGAAAGCGGGCTATACATTTGCAATCAATAACCATAAAACTTTGCTAACACCATATGCAGGTTTTGGTTATCGCCATTTATATCATCACGTAAAACCAAATAGCGGTAAGAAGATCAAACTCTACTACAATGAATTCTTCTTGCCGATAGGATTTCAAAGCACCTATGAAGTCCATCCAAAATTCTCCATGGGCTTCAACTTTGCATGGATGCCTCAAGTTTTTTCTACAGTGACATTTAATGTAGCAGCTGGATGTCGCTGGGCCCTAATAAACACGTATAAAAACTTTAAAACCTCACTGCCACTCCTTTTTCACATTGAAACCACCAAATATTTAAGTATTGGACTCACCCCCTTTTTTGAACTGTGGCAAGATGGTACTTCAACAGCAAAAACCCAGTTTCAGGATCATCTTGGGCTCCCCAAAAACACCTATATTTTTGGTGGATTAGAACTTAACATCCAGTATGCGTTCTGAGGTGAGATATGATGAAATATATTTTGATTCTGATCGTTAGTTTTCAGCTCATCATTTCTGGAGCTATCTATGGAAACCCATTTGATCCAGATAGAATTAAGAACTTCAGTACAACTTATCAAATGGGGGCGCAGCAAGATGGGACAAATGCGCAGATTATCCGCTCTAGTCCTATAAACGGGTTAATCGCAGTACTCATTGTAGACAATATATCGACCCAAACAGAAGAGCTATATGTTGCTGCTGTGCCCCCATCAATTACCCCTCCTTATCGAATAGATACTGCTAAAGGCCTTGTAGGCACATCTGGAAAAGCAAACTCTGTAAAGGTCAACTCTCTTCCCGATGCGAATAAATACATTTCAAATGCTCCCTTAGGTAAAATACTCTTCCTCCCTCCCCAGGTTTCTGGAAGACTTTACTTCTCTCTTTCAAATGCGACCCAGACCGAAGGACTGCAGTTTGGATCTGTTGCACCAAATTTTTCGAATCCCACAGATGCCAATTATGAGGTCGTGTTTGACAAATGTGAGTATACGTACACCCAAGGTGAAAACCCTGTGATTTCCTGCAATGCAACTTCAGTCGATTTTTTCTCTATTCCTATCAACTTACAATTACTAGATGGATCGAAAGAATTTGCCAATATCTCACACTCCTCTGGGCTGACTCAAAAACGAGAAGCCGTAATGGACAACATTATGAAAAAGTTTCAAAGTGCAGGCAAGAGTAGTGAATGGCAAAAGCTCTATATCCATTCTGGAGAAAAAGACCCCAACAAAATCATTCGAGTCTTGAGTCCTAACAAATCTATGGTCCCCCCAAAGCCCTCCTTTGACCCAAACTATTTACAAAATCAAGATGGTGGTTTTAATTACATAGAAGCCATCTGGAGCGGAGCAAAAAGATTTTATCAAAATGGACACAAACTACATATCCAGATGCCAATTGGAGCAGGAGACTCACCAGCAGATGGTAGTCGCGTCTATGAAGCTGATTTTCAGTCTGATGGCACTATTCACTTCAGTCAAGTATTACCAACAGGAGAGTCAGATATACTCGTTCTTTCAAAGCCTGCGCACTCACCAGGCCCTTTAATAAACCCATATGAATCAACGACATACAAGATTTTTGCAGCGCTCCCTCTTTACACTCCGAATGATATGGATAACCTCAAACATCCAGGCGATGTTCAACAACTCAGCCAGCTCTTTTCTGAAGGGATTATCTGTGGAATGTTACCGCGCGATATTCCAGACCCTCATTTACCCTTAAGGACTATTCCGCCAGGACAAGCTGGAAACATGCATGTGAATGGGGCAAATGGCGGTAATCAAAATGACTCTCCCACAGATGAAAATCAACAAAACAATCTAGCAAGCACTTATGAACATATTAATAGTTTTTTTAAGTTTAACTCAAAGCTAGACACTAAAGCCGAAACAGGTCCATGGTATGATCTGTATGGAGAAGCAATCCATAATGTTTCAGGCCCTGCAACTGGGCTAAGCTACACTTATGGCTTTGACGAAGGAATGTATCCCCAGGTTCTGATTAATAACCAACCGGTGACAGCTTCAACCCTCCTTCGAATTACCGTAGGAGGTACCACAGAGCAATAGATCTAACCTTTTGTTATTCAACTTCTAGAGTAAAATTAAGAAATTTGATATAATAAAAGTTGGGGGTGTACTGGTTTCGACTTGAAAGGGAAGTACCAGTGGCATGCAGAGGATTCGGTTGGCCTCTTAAAAAAGCCGAGACGACATAACTGTCAAAAAATCAAATGTTGTAGAATTCCCTGCTCAGGCAACTGACACGGCATTCGCAGCTGCTGCATAAAACCTAACCCGTTTTAACAGCCGGTAATTTTGGATTTGGACCAAGGAGTCTGAAGTTGCTGTCATCAATCTTGGTATGAGCACAGAAGCTGTACTTCTAGAGTCTGTGTTTCGAGATTAAAAGAAGTCGATCAGCCCCAAGTGGGGTTCCTTACAGCAAGGCTGATTGAAAAACATTAAGGAACTAAGCATGTAGGCATTGATATGGAATTTTCCAAGGACGAGAGTTCGATTCTCTCCACCTCCAATCACCTAGAATAGGAAGATCGAAAGGCCTAGATAGAACATTGTATCTAGGCCTTTCGTCTTTCTAGAATTGTTAAAAGGAGTAACCTCCATTCACTAAGAAAAAAGCTGGGACTCACCCAGCTTTTTTCTGATTGTCAAAATAACTTCAGTCTAAAACAGGAACTGCAACTAGCTTAGCTCGACTTTTCACAGATATTGGGATAATGTAATAGAGCTTATAATTGCTGAATGCATTGGGGGCAAAGGCTTTTAACCTATTGTAACTAATAGGAAAGCTTGGAACCGTTCGCAAATTTTTATTCTGAAAGTCGACAAACTGAGGAGATCCAACCAATTCAGAAAAAGCGAACACGTGAGTAATAGGGTAAAGCAGGATGCAATAAGCTTAATTTTCATCTCAATCGTCATTTTGGGTTTAGGGAAGAATAAGGCATAACATGTTAATCTTTTTTTTTACAATCGCTTGGAGCAACTCACCAAATGATCATTCACCATGCCCACAGCTTGCATAAAAGAATAGATGATCTTTGTGCCGACAAATGACATTCCGCGCATCTTTAAATCTTTGGCCAAAGCGTCACTAACCTTAGAGAAGCAAGGCACGTCCTCAAGTTTTTCGAAGTGACTCAGAGTGGGTGTGTGATTTACATATCCCCAAACATAGTGATCAAATGTTCCAAACTCCTTCTGAATCTTTAGAAAGACTTCTGCATTAACTCGGACGCTAAAGATCTTTCTCCTGTTTCTAATGATCGCTGGGTTGTTGCAGGCAGCTTCGAGTTCTGCATCGCTCATTTCGGAAACAGCTTGCGGTTCAAATTGATGGAAGACCCGGCGGTAACCTTCTCTCCGATTTAGGATTAATTCCCAGCTAAGACCAGCCTGAGCACCTTCTAAAGAGAGCATCTCAAAGAGGTGGCGATCCTCATGCACGGGAACTCCCCACTCCTCGTCGTGATACCTTTCATATAAAGGTTTACCTGTTCCAAAACACCGTTTCATTTAGCGACTGATTGTAATGAGTTGTTCCATGAGAAAAATGATAACTGACTTCGCTTTTTATTGGTGTGTGAAAGTAAGGCTAGTGACAGGCCTTCTGCTTTCAAGGAGTAGAAATTATCTACGACAAAGCCCACTTCTTCCCTACGGGGATTGCAAAACAATATTAACTAACTAAAAACTAGATGTTTAAAATAAATCTTGCCAAATCTTCTTTTGACCTATAAAATAGGTTATATAACCTAAAATAGAGGTCATATGCTTGAGGGGTTATTCGGCTCAAAGGTTCTTGAAAAAATACTATTCTACCTCCTTTTAAACGATACTTCGTATGGGAGAGAGATGGAAAAGATTTTCCCTGAGTCTCTTTCCACACTACAAAAGGGATTAGATCGCCTTGAATCAGGAGGAATCATTGTAAGTCAGCTTCAGGGCAAAACACGCGTTTACACTTGGAATCCCCGTTACCCCTATCTCAAAGAATTGCAAAGCTTTTTAAGAAAAGCATATCAGTTTATTCCCGAAGAAAAAAAGACTCAGCTTTATGAACGAAAGGTGCGCAAAAGACCGCGAAGAAAAGGAAAGCCTCTATGAAAGAACTAGATATGAGCAACCTTTCTCTGAAGAATCTTGCAGCACTTGTTTCCAAGAAGTTAGAAGAGCATGAGATTGAGAGTGTTTTAGTTGGGGGAGGATGTGTATCCATTTACTCCAATAATCAATACCAATCCTACGACCTAGACTTTGTTACGTTTGACAATTTAAAAAAGGTTGAAGTTGCCTTAAAAGAGCTTGGGTTTGAAAAAGATGGGCGTCGTTTTGTCCATAAAAAATGCCCTTTCTATGTGGAATTTGTTTCTCCTCCTGTGGCTATTGGGGAAGAACCCATTTCAAAATACGAAAATTATAAGCTTCCTTTGGGGACGATAAAAATGCTCACTCCTACAGATAGTGTAAAGGATCGTTTAGCGAGTTACTATCATTGGAACGATAGACAAAGTCTCGATCAGGCGATTGCGATTTGCAAGGAGCAAGGAAGACGGATCGATATGAAGGCAGTAAAAACGTGGTCTCAAAATGAAGGGTTTTTAGACCAATTCGAGTTCTTTTATGAAAGGCTCGTAAAACATAATTGTGACTAGGTATTTTTAATGAAGTATTTAAGACTCTTGTTATCTATTTTCCTTATATACTCCGGCATTTATGGTGAAGTTCCTCTCTCCTCCCCCAAAGTCGTCGAGCGTATTGAGCAGGATTTTGCCCTTTCGGGGACTCTCAAACAATCTGGCAAGTTTACTTATGTCGATGTAGAAGATCGCTACATCCATGAACTTCTACCCCTCATTGTATCTGAGGGATTTGACATACCCCCCTACTTTGGGCGGCCTGACTCTGCGGGAGCCCATATCACGGTCATTTATCCAGGGGAAGCCATAAAGTACGGCGTTGGACGCATTGAGGAGTGCGGGGAAAAAGTAACGTTTTCACTAAAGCAGTGCGAAGTGGTCAAACCGAAAAACTGGAAAGAGATGGAAGAGCTCTACCTCATTGTGGTAGAAGCTCCTGAACTCGATAAAATCCGGCAAAAATATGCACTCCCATCTAAGCGCTACCCCTTTCATATCACTGTGGGAGTCAAACCAAAAATTAAGGCAGCAGCTTAAATCAACTTGAGAGTATGATACTTCTTATCAACTTGCTTGAGTGAAGAAACTGAACAATCTAAATCTTTAAGCAATCCCGTTTCTAGGTCATAGACACACCCGTGCACTATAACTCTTTTACCTTTAGCCCATAGGTTTTGGACCACAGTTGTGTGACAGACATTCATGACTTGATAAATTGTATTGAGCTCAACAAGCTTTCTAAACTTTTCTTGTGGATCCAAAATGGTATTAAGCTGTTCTCGTTCTCTAAAGTAAATATCTCTAACATAACGAATCCAATTATCAACGAGACCTGATTGAGCGGGCTCCATGGCTGCTGCAACTCCACCACATCCATAGTGACCACAAACAATGACCTCTTCAATTTCTAGCACTTCTAGCCCAAATTGCAAAACAGAAAGGCAATTAATATCAGAGTGTGGAAAGAGGTTTGCAACATTCCTGTGGACAAAAAGCTCCCCTGCATCTAAGCCCACAATTTCATTGGCAGGCACGCGGCTGTCTGCACAACCTATCCAGAGGTAGTTTGGGTTTTGCTTTTTTGCTAGATTCGTAAAAAAATTGGGGTCTTGGGCTTTTTTTTCTTTAGCCCACTTATGGCTATTAACTAAGAGCTGCTTTAATCCTGTCATCTCAAAAAAATAAACTTTAATTGTGCATAAGTACAATCATTGTACACAAAACCATAATGACTACAAGAGAAAATAGAAACATGTGTTTAGCCCACTTCTGGTCATCAGAAGCTGTAAACCCTTTGATCGCCAAGACAAGCCACCCCCCTCCCAGAAGAAGTGTCACACAAAAGTAGAACATACCGGCATAGCCGAAAACGGTGAGTAGTGGCGCTGTGAGAAAGAAGCCGATTGTATAGATAAGTGTCTGCAGCTTGGCGGAGAGGACTCCCCGTTTTACAGGAAGTACAGGAATAGACGCCGCCCGGTAATCCTCAAGCCTACGGATGGCAATCGCAAAAAAATGAGGCATTTGCCAAAACACAACAGTGGCAAATAAAAGCAATGCTGCGAGATCGATCTTTCCTGTCACAGCAGCGTATCCCACCACAGGAGGGATAGAACCAGCAACACTCCCAATCAAAGTGCAATGGTCCGTCCGTGTCTTGAGTGGGCTATAAACACACACATACATAAGGAGCCCAGCAAGCGCTAATATTGGCGCAACTGGAGGAGTGAAAAGCAAGAGCAAGGTCATCCCCAACAGAGTGAGAGTTAAACCAAAAATGAGAGCCTCTTTGATACTCACTTGCCCCAGAGCCGTCAAGCGCTGCTTGGTTCGTATCATTCTCTGATCTATATGGCGATCGAGATAGTTATTGAAAACACATCCAGCACCCACGATCAAACTGAGACCTGTGAGTGTAAAAAGGAATAGCAGAAAATCAAACTCTCCTCTGGACGCTAATGCAAAGCCTGCTGCTGCATTCATATTGTTGCCAAAGATAATCCCCGGCTTTGTCAACGTCAGATATTGTCTAAACCGACTAACGGGTGAAATAGGTGCAATTTTTTCCATTCTACTTCCTAAAATTCTTTTGGTATGCCAAAGTGCAAATAAACAAGAACTTCATCACCCCAAAGGAGAATAAGATGAACAAACTTCCCCTTTTTTTAGCCTTATTAGCGTTATCCCTTGCGTTGTATGGTTGTAACCGCAGTGACAACACGCCAGCATCTAAACGAAATCCTGGATGCAAGTGCAACTGGGAATGTCCATGCAGCTCAGATTGCAAATGCCCTCAAGGGGAAAAGTGTGAGTGCAGTTAAAATAAGGGGGGAAATATTCCTCCCATATTCACCATCAAGTTTCTGTTTAGATTCTCCATTATCCAAACCGAACCCCAAACAATGAGCACAACTACAAAGATCGTAAGAATAAGCATTGCTAAATTCCAGCGAGGCTTTGACTCAAGACCTACATGCATAAAAAATATCAGCTGAGCTAAAGCCTGCAGTGAGGCAAGCGCCATAAGCGATACCATTAATGTCGAGCCTTTTACATGCAAATGAGTGGTCATTTCATAGGCTGCAAAAATCATAACAAGAGAAAAAATAAGCCCTAAAATTAGAGGCTTTGTGCTCTTATTCCAGCCGTGATGCATATCAATCATTGAATCACCTCTACTAAATAAACGATCGTATATATGAAAACCCAAATGATGTTCAGGAACTGCCAAAACATTTTGGTACAAGCTACCCTGCGTAAGCTCATTGCAGTGATTCCATCCATTGCAATAGAAATGAGCAACAGAATCATCCAAATCATCCCGATCAGAATATGCAGCGTATGCGTACCTAAAAGAGTAAATAGAGCCGAAAGGAAGGCACTTCTCGTCCAACTATTTCCGCTTGCAAGGAGCTGACTATATTCACTGAATTGAAGCCATAAGAACAAAGCTGTGAAAATGAGTGAGATGCCAATTGTAACGATTGAAGCTCCCTTTTTTCTGCGATGCGCATATGCCCCTGTTAAGCTAATGGCAAAGGTACTTAAGAGAAATAAGTAGGTTTGCCACGTTGCTGATCCAAGGGAGAGAATCTCTTTCGCCGGAGGACCTCCAAATGTATTTTTATGAAGAACTGCATAGCTCGCGAATAGGCACGCAAAGAGCATAAAGTCAGTCAGCAAGTAGACCCAAAACCCAAACGTTGTTCTCGAGTAAGTATCGTGATGGAGATCTGGACATGTTTTGTCTTTAACTGCAGTCATGCATTCACCTCACCACGTTCAATTTTTTCAACCTCTTTAGCCGAGAGAGTATAGTCGACTTCCTTTTGGAAAAAGCGGATCACCAAACACCCCAGAATTGACAGAGTAAAGACTGCTGCAATCAAATACATATGAAAAATGAGCGCAAAACCAGCAATAAAACTAAGCACCCCAATAAAAAAACCAATCGAGGTGTTTTTTGGCATATGAATTGCCTCATAAGGAGCAGTTTTCTCTTTGGGGCGATTCCCATGTTTCATTGCCCAAAAGGCATCTTTCGAATCCACTTTAGGAATATGGGCAAAGTTATAAAACGGTGGGGGTGAAGAGACAGACCACTCGAGGGTTCTTCCATTCCATGGGTCATTTTTCACACGATTCTTGTCTCGGTTTTTGATGCTAATATAGTGCTGAAGCACCTGAAAGCCAACACCTACTAAGATCAGTAGTCCACCAATTAGCGACACCACAAAGAGCGGCTGCCAACCCGATTCAGCACTATAGTGGTTAATTCTCCTCGTCGCCCCCATAAATCCTAGGAGGTAAAGGGGAAGAAATGCCAAAATAAAGCCAACAAGCCAAAAGTAGAAGGCGTATTTCCCAGTTTTTTCATCGAGCTTAAACCCTGTAAACTTTGGGAACCAATAAGTGTAGGCAGCAAAGAATCCAAAAAGGACTCCCCCAATGATCACCGAATGAAAGTGCGCCACCAAAAACATACTGTTATGCATCTGAAAGTCAATGGCTGGAATCGAAAGCATCACTCCTGTCATCCCTCCAGATACAAAGAGGAAAATAAAGCCCATAAACCAAAGCATTGGAGTGGTAAACTTGACGCGCCCCCTGTACATCGTGAATAGCCAGTTAAAGACTTTCACTCCTGTTGGGATCGCAATCACAGCCGTCATGATTCCAAAAAAGGCGTTGACGTTTCCCCCTGCTCCCATCGTAAAGAAGTGATGGAGCCAAACGACAAATGAGAAGAAACAAATGGCAACAAGAGCCCAGACCATCGATTTATATCCAAACAAAGGCTTCCCGGAAAAGACAGGGACATACTCTGAGTAAACCCCAAATATGGGGAGGATGAGAATATAAACCTCTGGGTGACCCCATGCCCAAAACAGATTGACGTACATCATGGGACTCCCACCACGTCCAGCTGTAAACAGGTTTGTCTCGATCATCCTATCTGTAGAAAGCATCGCAATCGTTGCTGTCAAAATTGGGAAGGCAAAGATAACCAATACAATCGATACAAGAGAGGCCCAGACAAAAATCGGCATTCTCATGAGAGTCATCCCAGGACAGCGCATCTTGAAAATCGTCACTAAAAAGTTAATCCCTCCAAGCATACTTCCTATGCCGGCAATCTGGGTCGACCAACACCAATAATCACTCCCCGTTCCCGGATCATATCGCAGTCCAGAAAGAGGAGGGTAGTTACTCCAACCTGCTCCTGAGTAATGCCCAATAACTAGGGAGACAAGAATATATAGAGAACCTGCGGCGAACAGCCAAAAACTCACAGCATTAAGAAACGGAAAGGCGAGATCTCGAGCCCCTATTTGAAGTGGCATAATCAAGTTAATCAAGCCAAAAATGACTCCCATCGCCACAAAGAAAATCATAGTGGCGCCATGAGCAGTAATAATCTGCTGGTAGTGATCTGCTCCCAAATACCCCATCGAATCGCCCGCGCTAATCGCGAGTTGAGAACGCATCATCAGACCATCAATGAGCCCCTTAACAAACATCACAATGGCAGCGACGATGTACATGATCCCAATTTTTTTATGGTCAACAGTTGTGATCCACTCACTCCAGAGCCATTTCCACCGCTTGAGGTAAGTGATCACAATGATGATTGCAAGAAAACCAAATAGGACAGAGACACCTGCCATATATTCGATCCAATCATGTTTGAGGGCGGTTTCCGTTAACCGACCAAGAAGCTTAAACTTATCCATTTTTATCCACCTCAAGTTGTGAGTGACTATCTGGGGTATGGTATTGCATCATGACCCAATCAAACAGGTTGCTCGCTTCTAAACCATAGTATGCTGGAGGAACATACTCACTTGGCATCGCAAGGCGTTTATATTCATCTAGATTCAAAACTCTGCCTCCTGACTTAACCTCTGCGACCCACTGATCGAACTCTTCGCGAGAAGTCGCTCGAGCCTTAAACATCATTCCCGAAAAACCCCTTCCACTAATTTGAGATGAACTCCCTTCAAACTCTCCAGACGAATTGGCAATTAAGTGAAGCTTAGAACGCATCCCCGGCATCGCCATAATCATCCCTCCGAGCTTTGGAATCCAAAAGTTATTCATTGGTGCATCGGCTGTGATCTCAAAGTTAAGGGGCACTTGCTCGGGAAATTGAATCGCATTGACTGTCGCAATTCCCTGCTCGGGATAAATAAATAGCCACTTCCAGTTTAGTGCTACGACTTGAATCTTCAACGGCTTCGTTTCACTCTTTAGTGGACGAAATGGATTCAGTTCATGACTCGACTTCCATGTGATCACAGAAATGATGGCAATGATTATGAGAGGAACCCCCCACCAAAAGCACTCGGCAATGTGGTTGTGCTCATGTTCTGGAGAATACTTCGCTTTTTTATTCTTTTCTCGGTACTTCACTCCAAAGTAAGCTGTAAGAATAAAAACCGGAACGACAACGATAAGCATGAGCAACGTACATGTAACAATGATGCTGCGCTCTTTCTCTCCGATCCAACCTTGTGGCTCTAAGACAGCAATCTCATTTGTTGTCATGTAATAAGTGAGAAGCGCAAGCGCAATCAACGTACCAAGTGTAATGAGTGTAAATTTTATCCCTGTTTTCATCTATGAAACCCAGCTTGTGTAAGTGTTATATGGTCCTGCTGATGAAAGCATCTTTCCCAACAGCCTCAACATGAAAATTTAGTCATGTCACCCATCAAAAAAAAAGTAAACATTATTTTTTTGGTTTTTCATTTCAGATTAAAAAACAAACTATCCATTTATTGAGTAACATGTTCTACTGACATCACGGTATTATCGAAAAGTAAGGTAGTTATATTGAAAAAAGCTCTCTTCATTTTTGGTTCATTTCTCACATGCTTTTTGTATAGCAGTCAATCTATCGACGTCAAAGGCGATCTCGAGACACAAGGCTTTGTATGGATACCCGGATTCTTTTCTGAAAAACAAGTGACACTTATTGATCGCTTGGCAAAAGAGATCCATGTAGAGGGTCAAAAAACTCTTTCTCTTCCTAAAGGAGAACGGGGCTTAATCGTTGTCCCTGAGTCGAAAGACCCGATGCAGCTCTGCCGCACTGAAGATATGCTGGCGAACTATCCTGACCTTGAAGCATTAATCACAGAAACAATTTCTACCTACTTAAAATACATGCTTGGAGAACCCTACGCCATCTTTAAAGATAAGCTAAACTTCAAATGGCCCACTGGAGGAGCCTTCCCTCCTCACCAAGACTTCCCTGCATTCGAAAAAATTGGCCCAAGAGAACATATTACAGCAATGATCTGCATTGACCCCGCAACAGAAGAAAATGGGTGTTTAAAAGTCGCAAAAAATTGGAGAGGCACATTTGCTGATGACCCCACAGTGGACCAAATCGCCCTCGAAGAAGGAAAAGCAATTCTTCCCTATATTGTTGGGGGAAAGGAGCATGGAACGATAAAGCCTGAGTACACTGATCAAATAGAATGGCTTTCTTTAAAAACGGCTCCTGGTGACTTAGTCTTATTTACCTCTTATGTCCCCCATTATTCCGCCCCAAACCAAAGCAAACTCCCAAGACGTGCAATGTTTCTCACATTCAATAAATTGTCTGAAGGGGAGTTTCGAAAAGCCTACTACTATGCTAAGCGGAATGACCCTGAAAACCCGATGTTTCACTTTGGAACTCCAACGCATGCAAGAACAAAAGAGTGAGTTTAGAGCACTTTAGCCGCAAGAGCAGCGAGCTCAGAACGCTCAGTTGTACTTAGCACAATATTCCCGTAGAGAGGGTAAGACTTAAACTTGCCCACAAGATAAGTTAAGGCATTCGAATCTTTATCAAGATAGGGATTGTCAATCTGGGTGGGATCCCCAGATAGAATCACTTTCGTTCCCTTCCCTGCTCGTGAAATAATGGTTTTCACTTCATGAGGCGTAAGATTTTGCGCCTCGTCAATGATAATGTAGGTTTTAGCAAGAGAACGCCCGCGAATGAATGTGACCGCTTCCATTTCAATCTTTTCACTATCCATAATCCACTGCTTCGTATCTGCGCCAGTCCCCTCTCCTGTCGTTGTTTCACAGATAAATTCAAGGTTGTCATAGATCGGCTGCATCCAGTGATAAATTTTTTCCTCTTTCGTGCCCGGCAAGTATCCAATATCTTTTCCAAGAGGCATAATCGGGCGGCTCACGAGAATGCGATTATAGACATTCTCGTCAAAAACCTTTCTGAGTCCACACGTTAATGCCAGGAGTGTTTTTCCCGTTCCCGCCTGTCCAATCAACGTCACAAGAGGAACACTATCATCGAGCAGTAGATCCATTGCGCAGCGCTGCTCTGCATTTAAAGGCTTGATTCCCCAAACATCCCCTTCAAAAGGAGGAACAATCTCTACCCTTTTCTGCTCTTCATTGAATCGACCAAGCGCGCTTGACTGGTCTGAGGAAACAAAATGACAGTACTCATTGGAGAGAAATGGAGTCTCCCCCATTTCGATAAATCCTTTCGTAGAAAACTCATCAATCTGCTGTTTGGGAATCTCGTGAACCTGCAGCCCCGTGTAGAGGTGGTCATATGACTCCTGTATGCTGGCATAGTCCTGAGCTTCAAGCCCAATCGACTCCGCCTTAACGCGCAAAATAAAATCTTTCGAAATGAGAACAACCACATCCTTCCCCGCCTGCTTCAATTTATATGCGACAAACAAGGTACGGTGTCGATTGCTATCTAGTGGAAATGGGAACCCTTCTTTCTGAATGGGCTGGTGTTCAGAATAAAGAAAAAAGAAAATCCCATTTTCTAACGTAATACCTTGAAAGAGATCCCCTTCCAAGCTGTCAATAAAGCGGATCACTTGACGCGCATTCTTTCCCAATTCATCTGAGAATCGCTTCATTTTGTCGAGTTCTTCGAGGACCACAAGAGGCATGACTACCTCACTCCCCTCAAACTTCAAAATTGCGTCCGGATCGTGCAATAAAACATTTGTATCTAGAACAAAGGTTTTTTGTGCCATGAACTCTCCTAAACCTCCTTTTATACCCGACTTCTATTTGTTGCAAGGGGATCTTAATCTTTTTTTGACTAAATTTTAAACATCTTATTATATATGACTTAACAATATATTTCAGCAATCATGAGCTTTGAGTGCTAAACTTGCTTGACACAGTTTGAGCGTAATAGTACAATAACAAGTAGACTTTTTAAAGGAGGTTTTTGGAGGAATCCATCTGCCTCATAAAGGAATGGTGACACATACAAGAGGCTACCAATGACAAAAATTAATGAAAAAATTCTTAGTATCCCCCCCTACATTTCGACCTCATGGAAAAATATCAAGATGCTCCACATGAAAGAGAGCAATGGAAGTCCTCTATTAGTGATCGTTCTCCAAAACGAATCTGTGATTGAAGTTCCGCAGCTCGCAAAGGAAGTGATCGAGCAAATTTTTGAAGTCCATAGCAAATTTATTGAGCAAGAAGAGGAAGTCACCACTCCCTCTTTTAAACCCTTCCAACCAACCAACACCCCCTCAGATGTCGCGTTTTCTTTTGGCCTCCCTTTTAACATGAGCAATGGCGACGAAGGAGCCAACTTAGGATCCATTCTTCAGCACAACTCGGATCAGAAAAATACTCCAGACCTGCCTCCAGAAATTCTCTCTAAAGTCACAACAATTGCAAAAACTCTTGGAATGGACATCGATCAAATGAACATTCCCAAGGCAGAGCCTCACTGCAACTGCGTCTACTGTCAGGTGGCGCGCGCCTTTCAGAATGAGGCAGATGATGCTCCTCAGGTCGAGGCGCAAGAAGAGGAAGAAGCCGTCTCAGATGACGACCTCCGCTTCCGCGACTGGGACATCAAGCAAGAAGGAGACAACCTCTACCTCGTGACCAACCCACTTAACCAAGAAGAACACTACCAAGTCTTTCTCGGAAGCCCTGTGGGGTGCACCTGCGGCCAGAAAAACTGCGAGCACATCCAAGTCGTCTTAAAAAGTTAAGGCAACTTTCGTCTCAGCATCAAGCATCCTTGATGAAATTGATTTGGAATAAATTGTTTTTCACGATAATATTTCCCTTCATTTCAATGGAAAGTACCTATAGGCAATGCTTTTTTCAAATATTAGTTTCACAAATAACTGGCAAACCACAGCTTTTACAGCAATATTACAAATTTCACTACTAGGTGCAGTAGATTTAACAACCTCTAACATCAAAAGTGACACCAATCGCACTACAACACGCATCGCCCTCTTTGCTGCCTCAGTTTTCGCTACTGCCTTTGCATTGCAGCACCCTCTATCTCGGCGCTTTTCCTACCACATTGATTCTTTTCAAAAATCTCTAGCAGTCTCTTTGGGATCTGCATTACTCTACTTTATTCCTAGACATTTCATCTCAAAAGCCGCTGCAGATAAAGCCGCTAATGAACAAGCTGCTCCAAAAGTGATCAATTTGGCGAGATCCACACCAATAGTCCGCTTCGCGAAAAATATAAAACTCGCAGATATAAACCGCTTCAAGAGACATATACAATCCATACAAATAGCTGAATCAAATCATGCAATAAATCAAAGCAAGGCAAATGCACCAAGCTTTAGAGGAAACAACACGAAAACGTCATTTTGATGCTTGGAAAAAATTTGTCGCTGAAGAGATAGTCTCTGCAGATAAAGGGCCTGCTTAAGAAAGTCGCTTTCTACAGATTTTGCAATGGTTTTTAGGTATAATCGAAAGAGTTGAAAATCTACATAACCTGACGTATAGGAGATTTGCAAACATTTTGATTTTACCAAAAAAACCGCAAAAGGTGTGGGAATGGAATTTCTTAAGCAGTCCCATAAAGACGTTTTAGCTCAAAAAGAAAAGCAGGCTAAAAAATGGGCAGATGCTGGTCAAGAGGAATAGCTAGAACTCTATCGCTCTGTTTTCCCTATTTTACTACAACTTCTCTACCGCTTTTTTGTTGCAAAAGACCATTCGCAATCAAGTAGCGAAATCTCTGGTCTTTTAAATGGCGAATTCCTAGAATGGGCCATTAGACTTGTAATAACTAAAATATCACGTTTCAACTGAAGATAAAAGATCGCTGCATTTAGGAGGCGGAGCCACATATGTTAAAAACTTCACACTTCATTATTTCTACATTCCTTTTAGTATCTTTTGGTTTTGCTGAGGAAGCCAAAGTTGCAGCTCCTGCGAGTGCAAAGACTGCAGCGCCTCAATCTGCTTTTAAAGACTTCACAGGAAAAGTCATTGGAAGCCATGTCAGAATGCGTGCCCATGCAGATACTGAGAGTCAGATCATTTCTGAAATGGCAAAAGATGACTATGTGCTAGTTACTGGAGAGAAAGGTGACTTCTTTGCAGTCCAACCTCCTAAGGGATTCAAAGCCTATATCTTTAGAGGCTTTATCATCGATGACGTTGTAGAAGGAGATCGCGTGAATGTACGCCTATCTCCCGACAGAAATGCTCCGATTATTGGGCACTACAGCACAGGAGAATCTCTAAAAGGGGCTGTCTGCGAAAACAACCCTAAATGGCTTGAAATTCCGGTTCCACAAAACACGAAGTTTTTTGTTGCTAAGGAGTATATTGAACGCGCTGGAGATGCTAACCTCAAGGAAAAGCACGACACGAGAAAAGCTGCCGTAGAAAAGCTCTACGACTCTGCAAACCTACTCAGCCAGTCTGAAATGCGCAAGGCATTTAATGAAATTGACATCGATCGAGTCGCTAAAAACTACCAAACAATCATCAATGAATATCCAGACTTCCCTAAGTATACTGCTCAAGCAGCAAGTGCCCTGGCTAAAGTTCAAGAAGATTATCTGCACAGAAAAATTGCTTTCCTAGAGTCCAAGACATCCAAAAATGGAGTGCCTCATGCAACAGACTCTTCTGAGTCCATGGAATTTGCTGATGCGCAGCTCTCTCCAACTGACAGAATGAAAGTCTGGGAGCCGGTGGAAGAGTCTCTTTACCTCACTTGGTCTTCTATGCACCACTCCAAAACAATGAGTGACTTCTACCAAGACCAAAAGATGACAGGAAAGACAATCTCTGGAATTGTTGAGTCCTATAGAGAACCTGTAAAAAATCGCCCCGGTGACTACATCATCAAAGATCGCGATGTCCCAGTGGGCTACCTTTACAGTACGCATGTGAACTTGCAGGACTACCTAGGCAAAAGAGTGAATCTGCTTGTTTCTGAGCGCTCAAGCAACCACTTTGCTTTCCCAGCATTCTACGTCTTGTCAGTAGAATAAAGGGTCTATTGGGAAAATCCATCTTAAGCAGCCAGTCTTGCACTGGCTGCTTTATTTTTTATCCATATCTTCAGCACTAATTTTTTTAGGAGTGAGATCCACTCCCTCAAGGGGGTCAAGCTCAATGGTTCGCGAAGCAGCGCCTAGGTCTTGAAACTTTCTGGCAGTTACTAACACGCGGCTTTCAAGTGAACCTACGGCTTGGTTGTAGGAGTCGACTGCGTTGGATAGACTTTTCCCCATGCGGTTCCAATGCTTGCCCATGGCAAGGATACGCTTGTAGAGTTCATGACCCAGGAGGCTCACCTCTTGGGCATGCTTTGATAGCTTTTCTTGCTTCCAGCCATAGGCGATGGCACGAAGGAGGCCAATGAGGGTTGTGGGCGTTGCAATGACTACCCCTTGCTCTACCCCCACCTCGATCAAGCTTGGATCGTATTCAAGCGCCGAGCTAAAGAAATTATCAGAAGGGATAAAGAGAACCACAAATTCGGGCGTTGCCTCAAACTTCTGCCAGTATTCTTTTTTCCCTAGAGCAATAACATGTTGTCGTACATGTCTTGCATGCTCCTTCAGGTTTCTCTCTTTGACCTCTGGGGACTGTGCTTGGATGGCTTCTAAATAGGAAATACAAGGGGTTTTGGCATCGACAATCACCTGCTTTTCCCCAGGGAGGCGAATCACCATATCGGGACGCACTTGCCCCCCATCCGCAGTTTCCTGTTCATAAAAGTCGCAGTGGTTCACCATCCCTGCAAGCTCCACAACGCGTCGCAATTGCATTTCCCCCCAGCGCCCACGCACCATGGGGGCTTTGAGTGCATGAACCAAGGTAGAGGTCTCTGTTCTCAGCTCTTTTTCTGCATCCATCATCGCTTTGAGTTGAACGCGCAGGGACTCTTGGTCCCCTCGCCTCTCTTTCTCAATTTTCTGCATCCCTTGATCGAGCTTACTCAGCGACTCTCTGACTGGCTTAAATGCGGCCTCAATTGACTGATGCTTCTTATCTAAATCTCCCTTTGCTGCTTCTTGGAACCCTTTTAAGGTTTCTTTGGCAAGCTGAAGGAAGGAGTGGTTACTCTTTTCAAGGGCCTCTGTTGATAGTGCCTTAAAGGTGTGAGTTAATTTTTCCTGGGTTGCAGCTAGCATCGCGAGCTTTTCTTCTGCAGATTTTTTTCTCTCTTCAAGATGCGCTTCGAGTTCTCCTTCTTTGACGCGTAAAGAGAGAACTTCCTCCCGCACAAGCTTAAGCTCTTCTTTAGTCTCTCCAAGCTCTTTGACTTGGTAGCTGAGCTCCATACACTTTTTTTCTAATTCTGTAATTCGATTTTGATAGCGCCTGCGGAAAGTGAGTAGAGACAACATAAGGCCGCCCACAAAGGCAACAATAGGATAAAGGAGGGGCATATTCACTCCTTATCTCCAGGATCGGGCTCGAAGTCGACAAGTGTCTTAGATTTTTTACCTGCAATGAGCCGGATGATCGTCAATATGCACCCCGTTAAAACATAGCCGAGGGAACCTACAATCAAGACGAGGGGTAAGTAGTAAAGGATCCCATATAGGATAAAGAGGGCTAGGATGACTGTGAGAAGCACAAGCTGAGATGAAGGGACGCGGAAGTGAAGCGTTTTTAAGCTGGGGAACTTCCATTTGCTGATCATCAAATATCCAATCACGATCATACAAACTGTAAGTAAGATT
The DNA here is from genome assembly GCA_030149435.1 of Simkaniaceae bacterium. Classification (GTDB taxonomy): domain Bacteria; phylum Chlamydiota; class Chlamydiia; order Chlamydiales; family Simkaniaceae; genus JASBRR01. The sequence goes on along the minus strand of JASBRR010000012.1, from coordinate 20,057 downwards.
GTTTGCGAAAGGTAAGAAAGGGAAAACCAACTTTTTGCAAAGTGGGAGTTTAGAAAGAGATTCACTGAAGTGACACCTGCTGCCGCAGCGGGGATGGGAAGTCCCGTGAAGTTCTTTTTAAATGTTGCACTTGCCACCTCCCCTTTTTTGACTTCATTTGCTTTGACATTAAACCTAACCAGGCGCAGCACTCCGCAGATTGTATAAAGCATTGCACCAATCACGGCGAGAAAGGACAGGCCCGATCCATGTTCTAAAGAAAGGCTTTTTAAGAAAAGGACAGAGGGAGCCACACCAAAGGAAATCGCATCAGCTAAAGAATCAAACATCGATCCAAACTCACTTTCTGCGCGAATAATGCGCGCCACTGCCCCATCTAAAAGGTCAGCAAAAGCTGCGAGTAAAAGCAAAAGTGCAGAAGAGTAGAGGAGCTCATAGGTTCCACTTCCCGGTTCAGAAATGTTCACTTTAAAAACAACAAATAGTCCACACGAAAGACCAAACGCTGTAATGATGTTAGGGATTAGATAAATTTGTCTCATGTCATGTCCACTGTTATTTGGTCTTAAGAATAACAGATCGAAAAAACAAGAAAAACAGAAAAAATGTTTCGGTCAGTTTTCATCGCAATTTCTTCGTCTTCTTAGGCTTGAAAAAAAATCGCTATTTTTTTGCATTGTGCGACAATTTTTTTTGTAGACATTTTGAACGATTATACCATATATAGTGGGTATATAGTGATCATACACACAAGATGTAGTAGAACGAAAACTTAATGCTTTTTTCACTTTAAACCGAAAAAACCTTATTTTTTTGTTAAATAACCGAATCAAAAAAAGAGAAGTTAATATGATAAAACCTCAATCTTCAAAGCCTCAAAAAGAGGAATCCCAAACTGACATGTTATCTGCGCTCAAAAAGGATGTTGCAATGCAAAATACAGAGCTTGCATCGACACAATTTACTGTTGTCAAGCGCAATGGAACGATTGTTCCTTTTAGAAAAGAACGGATCGAGCGCGCAATCGAAGCTGCCTTTCGGGATACTAAGAAGATTGAGAAAGAAGGAGAGCTTCCCTCAGATATCACAGCTGCGGTGAAAGCAATCACACAGCAAGTATCTGAAGAGAGTTTAGAACTTAAGGCAAAGAATGTCTCTCTTACTGTTGAGGGAATTCAAGATCTTGTGGAAGTAACTTTAATGAAAAATGGGTTCCACGATGTTGCAAGAGACTACATTATCTACCGCGACCACCACAAAGCTCAAAGAGCGGGAGACCCACAGTCTGTAAAGATCTTCCGGAAGGAAGGGGAGCACCCCGTTCGATTCAGCCCTATTAAAATTTCAGCGACTCTAGAAAAAATCTTCCGACGCGTTCACAAAATCGAAGACAAAACACCTGAAAGTGTTGTTGAGATTGTCAATGAGCTAACACAAGAAGTCGTCCAAAAAGTTGTGGAGCTTTCACAGACCGAATCCAATATTCACATCTACCACATCCAAAATGTGATCGAAGAAGTTCTCATGGGAAGTGGTCACTTTCATGCTGCCAAAGACTACATCTTGTACCGCGCGGCAAATGGGGATCAAGTGCAAGCTGCTGCGATTGTTCCTAAGAAGAAAAAGAAAAAGCGCGCACCGAAAAAAGATGAACGCGCATTCACCGTTGAAACAGAGTCTGGTGAAACTCAGAAGGTGACCGAGTCGACTATGTTAGACATCATCGATCACGCATGTATCGGCTTTGAAAAGATTGCCCAAGCAGAAGAAATCCTCGATAATGCCATCTTAAATTTCTATGAAGGAATGAAGGAAACTGAGGTCTCTAAAGCTCTAATTATGACAACAAGAGCGCGCATCGAAAAAGACCCTGCTTACGCAAAGATTTCTGCACGCATTCTTCTCGATAAAATTTACAAGGAGACACTCGGAGTCGGCAGCCTAGACGCTTCCCTTGAAGAGAGACATGGCGACTACTTGAAGTCTTACATTGAGCACGGAATCGCAATTGAACAAATTTCCCCAGCCTTAGGCGAGTTTGACTTAGAGGCTCTTGGAAAAGCGCTGAAGATTGAGCGCGATGATCTATTCCAGTACTTAGGGCTCCAAACACTTTATGACCGCTACTTCATCCATGAAAATCAAAGAAGACTTGAGACCCCTCAAATTTTCTGGATGCGTGTCGCGATGGGACTCGCAATTAACGAAAAAGAAAAAACAAGACGCACGATCGAGTTTTACGATATTCTCTCTTCTTTTGACTACTTATCAGCAACCCCTACCCTATTTAACTCGGGAACAACCCATTCACAGCTCAGCTCTTGCTACCTATCGACAATCATGGATGACTTAGAGCATATCTTTAAAACAATTGCCGATGATGCTCAGCTCTCAAAGTGGGCAGGTGGACTTGGAAATGATTGGTCTTCTGTGCGTGGAACGGGTGCTCGAATTAAAGGAACAAACGGACAAAGTCAAGGTGTTGTACCTTTCCTAAAGGTTGCAAATGACACTGCGGTTGCCGTTAACCAAGGGGGAAAGAGAAAAGGAGCGATGTGCGCTTACCTCGAAACCTGGCACATCGACATCGAAGACTTCCTTGAACTGAGAAAGAACACAGGAGATGAAAGACGGCGTACACATGATATGAATACGGCCAATTGGATTCCCGACCTCTTTATGAAGCGAGTTAAAGAGAATGGTTCATGGACCCTATTTACCCCTGATCAAGTCCCTGACCTCCATGACCTTTATGGTGCAGCTTTTGAAAAACGTTATGTTGAGTACGAAAAAATGGCAGATGAAGGGAAGATTGCTCTCTTTAAGAAAGTCGAAGCGATGACTCTGTGGAGAAAAATGCTCAGCATGCTCTTCGAAACAGGGCACCCTTGGATCACCTTTAAAGATCCTTCGAACATCCGCTCTCCTCAGGATCATGCAGGTGTTGTCCACAGTTCTAACCTCTGTACCGAAATTCTCCTCAATACCTCGAAAGAAGAGACGGCTGTCTGTAACCTAGGTTCGGTCAACTTAGCACAACACGTTACAGAGAAGGGGCTCGATGAAAAGAAGCTCGCTCACACCATCTCAATTGCGATGCGCATGCTCGATAATGTGATCGATGTGAACTTCTACCCGATTCCAGAAACTGCAAAAGCAAACCTCAGCCACCGCTCTGTTGGGCTTGGGCTGATGGGCTTTCAAGATGCACTGAATATTTTGAATGTCAGCTATGCAAGCCATGAAGCTGTGGAGTTTGCTGATCGCAGCATGGAGATGATCTCTTATTATGCGATCCTCTCCTCTTCAGCTCTAGCGAAAGAGCGCAACCCCTATCCAAGCTACAAAGGATCCAAATGGGAGCGCGGGCTACTTCCAATCGATACGATTGATCTTCTCGAGAAAGAGCGCGGAGAAAAGGTGGAAATGGACCGCTCCACATCAATGGATTGGGACAAGGTGCGCGAGTCGATCAAAAAGCACGGGATGCGCAACAGCAACTGTATGGCCATTGCGCCAACGGCAACGATTGCCAATATTGCTGGGGTCTCGGCATCTATCGAGCCGAATTACAAGAACCTCTATGCAAAGTCCAACCTGTCTGGAGAGTTCACGATTAGTAATTCCTACCTTGTCGATGCACTTAAAAAGATCGACATGTGGGATGACCAAATGATCGATGACCTCAAGTACTTTGATGGTTCAATCCTAGAAATTGAGAGAATTCCAGAAGAGATGAAAAAACTCTTTTTAACCTCTTTCGAAATTGATCCTGAATGGATCATAGAGTGTGGAAGTCGCAGACAGAAGTGGATTGACCAGGCTCAATCTCTCAACCTCTACATGGCCGAAGCGAGTGGAAAAAAACTCCACAACATGTACATGTTTGCTTGGAACCGAGGAATTAAGACGACATACTACTTGCGCTCAATGGGAGCCACACAAATTGAAAAATCCACAATGGATATCAATAAAAGAGGCCTTCAGCCGCGCTGGATGAAGAATGAATCCCCTTCTGCCCGCGTCAAAGTTAACCGTGAAGAAAACACACCTTCCGTCCCAGTCTGCAATCTGGAAGAGGGATGTGAGAGTTGTCAGTAATTGGAGAAGTAAAATGACAGTTAATACAAAAGAAGCAACAGCTAGCAGAGCTAAAGCTAAAGATAAAAGGTTAATCAACTGCCAAACCGTTGATGTCAACCAGCTCATGCCACTGAAATATAAGTGGGCTTGGGAGCACTACCTCAATGGATGTGCAAACCACTGGATGCCGACAGAGGTGTCGATGGCAAAAGATATCGAAATCTGGAAGTCTAACCAACTGTCAGAAGCAGAGCGCCTGGTAATCATGCGCAACCTCGGTTTCTTTAGCACAGCAGAAAGCCTTGTCGCTAACAACATCACACTGGCTATCTACAAGTACGTGACAAACCCCGAGTGCCGTCAATACCTCTTAAGACAAGCATTTGAAGAGGCAATTCACACGCACACATTCCACTACATCGTCGAATCTCTCAATCTCGATGAGGGTGAGATCTTTAACATGTACAACGAAGTGAGCGCTATTTCTAACAAAGATAAGTTCGAAATGCAGCTGACCGAAGATATCTTAAGAGAAGATTTCACGACACAAACTGACGAGGGAGCGCAAAAGTTCCTAGAGAACCTGATTGGTTTCTACATCATTATGGAAGGGATCTTCTTCTACAGTGGATTTGCAATGATTCTCTCTCTCCATCGTCAAAATAAAATGACAGGAATTGGAGAGCAGTTTCAATACATCCTAAGAGATGAAACGATTCACCTCAATTTCGGAATTGATCTGATCAATGGAATTATCGAGGAAAACCCCCAGCTCTGGTCATCGGAGTTCCAAAGCTATATTGTAGATAAGATCAAAGAAGCCGTCGAGCTCGAAGTTGCCTATGCAGAAAATTGCCTACCTAAAGGGATTCTAGGACTCTCTGCCCCGATGTTCCGCGAATATGCGCAGTACATTGCAGATCGCCGCTTAGAGCGAATTGGCCTGAAAACACAGTACAATTCAAAAAACCCATTCCCTTGGATGAGTGAAACGATTGACCTCGGTAAAGAGAAGAATTTCTTCGAAACGCGGGTCACCGAATATCAATCATCCTCAACATTGGATTGGAATTAAATGGATCTGAATCCACTTTATCAAGTTGGTGATAAGCATAAGGACTTCCGATTCACCAAGGCGCTCGTGATTTCAGAGCTTGAGGCAGTTCTCTACGAACTCCAGCATGAACCCACGGGCGCTAAGGTGATGCATATTCACTGTGACGATCCTGAGAACCTATTCTCACTATCTTTTCAAACAATTCCCACAGACTCCACGGGAGCCCCTCACATCCTAGAACACATCGTCCTATGTGGTTCGAAAAAGTTTCCTGTGAATGATCCCTTCTTTTCGATGAGCCGGCGCAGCTTGAATACCTTCATGAACGCCATGACGGGGTCCGACTTCACCTGCTACCCAGCGGCCTCTCAAGTCGAAAAAGATTTCTACAACCTCTTAGAGGTGTATCTAGATGCAGTCTTCTGTCCCGAACTGAAAGAGATGAGCTTTCTGCAAGAAGGGCACCGGTTTGAGTTTTCAAAGCCCGATGATCCAAACTCCCCTCTGATCTACAAAGGTGTCGTCTTTAATGAAATGAAGGGAAGCCTTTCGAACCCTGAGACCCGTCTTTGGCAGTCGCTCCTTTCAAAACTCACGCCCGACCTCACTTACTTTTACAACTCTGGAGGAGATCCTAAAGAGATTCCCAATCTCACAAATGAAGAGCTCAAGGCATTCCACAGCAAATTTTACCACCCTAGCAGGTGCATCTTCTTTTTCTATGGAGCGCTTCCGACAACGCGCCACCTAGATTTCATCGCAAAAAACGCCTTAAAAGATGTCAAAAAGGTGGAGCCACTCCCCCCTCTTCCCCTACAAAAGCGCTTTGAAAAGCCCCAAGCTTTTGAAGAGACTTACCCGTTGCAAGATCCCAAGCTAGATAGCCGTACCTATCTCTCATTTGCATGGCTGACAACGCATATCTCAAATGAAGAGGAAGCCCTAGCTCTTTCTGTTCTCGACTCGATTCTCATGGAAAATGATGCCTCTCCCCTCAAGCTCTCCTTATTAGAGTCGGGCCTTTGCGCTCAAGTCAATGGATACCTAGACACAGAAATGAGCGAAATTCCCTACGTATTGATTTGCGCAGGATGTGAGAAGTCAAGCCAAAAAAAACTCAAGACCCTGCTTTTTGAAACGCTAGAAAAAATTGCCGAAGAGGGTATTGATCCGAAGCTGATTGATGCTGCCATTCACCAGCTTGAATTTAACCGCTTAGAAATCACGCACACACATGGCCCTTTTGGTCTCACTCTCTTTATGCGCTCAGTACTTCCCTGGCAACATGGGTGCGCTCCGGAAAATAGTCTGACTCTCTATTCCCATTTTGAGCGATTACAAGAGGCTGCAAAAGACCCCCAGTTTTTTCCAAACCTCATTCGCAAATACCTTATCAAAAACCCTCACTTTGTAGCCCATGTCTTCTCACCTAATGCAAAGCTGGAAGAAAAGGAAAGGGCTGAAGAACAGAGCAAACTAAAAGCATGTGAAGCAAAGCTATCAGATCAAGAAAAAGAGCAAATCGTTGAGCAAGCAAAAGCATTAAAGAGATTCCAAGAACAGGAAAAGAGTAAGTCAAATGAATGCCTACCCAAAATCACTCTCGGTGAGGTGCCCAAAGAGGTAAAAGACTACTTCTTAACACTAAGCCAAGAAGATCAACTCACTATTTTCCATCACGAATGCTTTACAAATCATATTATCTATGCTGACCTCTGCTTCGATCTTCCAGCGATCGAAAAAGAGGAGCTCCCCTATCTTCAGCTACTCATTTCCTTACTTCCCGATCTAGGGGCTGGGGAGCGGGACTACAAAGCAAACCTCGAATATATTCACTCCTACTTGGGAGGCTTTCATACCACGCTTCATTTGCATCCTCAACTCAATAACCCCAATGAATTGCAACCTACATTTGGACTGCGGGGCAAAGCACTGAGCCGGAATACCGACAAACTCATGAACCTCTTCAAAGAGGTAGTCTTGAAGCCGCGTATTGATGATCCTGAGAGAATCAAAACACTCATTCTTCAGCTTCACACAGAACTGGAAAATCAGTTCAACCGCCATGCCCTTTCCTATGCCATTCAGGAGGCAGTCAGTGGATTTACTCTCCCTGGATATCTCAATGCACAATTGGGTGGGCTCAGTTACTTTGCTTTTATTAAGGGACTCGTTAAAGAGCTCGATACAAAACTGCCTGAAATCACACAAAAGCTCAAAACCCTCTATGATAAACTCGCCCACTATAATCACCCTCACCTCATCTTAAGCTGCGATCACGCTCAATATGGAAAGCTGGCTAATGAGAACTTTTACGACTTAGGAGCTCTTCCATCAAAGCCTTATCAGGAGTGGCAACCCCTGTCGATCGAGCCGCCTCAGTCTCCACAAGGGCGCGTGATTGCATCTCCCGTCTCTTTTTCTGCACTGGGGTATAAAACGGCTGGAGGCATGCCAAGTGATGCGGCTGCTCTTAGCCTTTCAACAACACTGATCGAGAATACCTATCTACATCAGGCAATCCGAGAGCAAGGAGGAGCCTATGGATGTGGAGCCAATTACAACCCCATTACAGGGCACTACTCCTTTTACACCTATCGCGACCCCCACATCAAACAATCATTTGTGGAGTGTCAAAACGGGATCAAGTCAGTCGCCGATGGCAATTTTACTCCTCAAGAAATGGAAGAAGCGAAGCTGAGCCTGATTCAAGATCTCGATGCACCCATCTCACCAGGGAGTAGAGCGATCTCCGCTTACCACCTCTTTAGAGAACAGAGAACGAAAGAAGTGCGCCAAACATTCCGCGATGAGCTTCTCATGCTCAAAAAGAAAAGCATCAGTGCAGCGTTAGCTGAAAACTTAATCCCCGAGTTAGATCAAGGGATTGCAGTCACCTTTGCTGGGGAAGATCTCCTCAGAAAAGAGGACCCTACAATCCCAATTCTTCCAATTGATTCTTAAGTTTAATTTTATTAAATTTTTCTGTACATATAGTGTCCAGAACGCTAGAAATGGAAGAAATTAGAAAGGAGAATAAAATGCGACTTGTTTTGACTAGTTTAACAGCGTTAAGTCTTGTAATGGGAGGGGCAGCAATTGATGCCAAAGACACAAAAGTTTTTACAAGTCTAACGGGTAAAGCCTTTTCAAAACCTTTTATTGATGCTTCCGAGAAAAGCCGTCCCGCGGTCGTCTTTATCCGAGCTGAAGGGGCCATGAACTACGGGCAGCCCGACCCCTACGACTTTTTTAACGACGACTTTTTCAATAAATTTTTTGGCGGAGCCCCTCAAAGGCGGCAACGCAGCCCTCAAGTCAGCCAAGGCTCTGGGTTTATTATCTCTCCTGATGGATACATTTTAACGAATTACCACGTCGTCAGAGGGGCAAAAGAGCTCACCGTATTCCTCCAAAATGGGAATAAGCGCGAAGTCTCTGCTACTCTCATTGGCGGTGATGCTCAAACCGACATTGCCATCATTAAAATTAATGATACAAGTATGACCTACCCTTATCTAGAGTTTGCAAACTCAGAAGAAGTTGAGGTGGGTGAGTGGGTCATCGCTGTCGGCAACCCCTTTCAACTCGAATCAACAGTAACAGCGGGAATCATCAGCGCCGTGGGAAGACAAAACCTTCAAATCACTGACTATGAAGATTTTATTCAAACTGACGCCGCCATCAACCCTGGAAACTCAGGAGGCCCCCTCCTCGACCTCGATGGAAACGTTGTCGGGATGAACACCGCTATCGTTTCCCCAAATGGAGGCTATATTGGCATCGGCTTTGCGATCCCCAGCCAAGTCCTCATCAATATTAAACAACAAATTATAGATAAGGGAAGCGTTTCCCGCGGTTTCCTTGGGGTCTCACTCCAGCCCATCGACCAAGACCTGGCAGAAAGCTTTGGCTTGCCCAACACTCAAGGTGCACTTGTTGTGGATGTTATCCCCGACTCCCCTGCATCAAAAGCGGGCCTCAAACAGGGAGATATTATCATTAAAATGAATAATAACACGGTGAAAAACCCCTCTTCACTTAGAAACGATGTGGTCCTGCTTCCACCAGATTCTACTGCAAAGCTGACAGTCAATAGAAAAGGGAAAATAATAACTATACCTGTAACACTCACTGCGCATGGTCAAAATAACCTTGTATCTAGTGCCACTGCCTCCCGTCTATTAGGGATAAGTGTCGATAATTTAACCCCAGAAAATGTCAAATCGTATAAACTGTCCGAAAGCGATGAGGGGCTTGTGATCGTCGACGTCAACCCCGGATCCCCTGCAGGGCGAGCAGGATTACAGCCGGGATTTTTAATCCTGGCTCTCAATCACAAAAAAGTTACTAACGTGGATGAGTTTAACAAGGCACTAGATGGAGCCAAGCCAGGTCAGCGCGTACTTCTGCTGGCAAGACATGGAGGAGCCCTCCGTTTCTACTCCATCAAGGCTGACTAACGAACTTGTAAGCAGCCCCAATAAATCAAGGAGGGGGGAAATGTCTACTTTACCAGCTTATAATGCAATTAGTCTTTCTGCTATATGTAGTAGTTACGCTTGGGTTAAAAGTAAACAGGAAGATCAGAGCACAAACAATGAATTGATTCAAAAAGGATTAAATGCTTTAGCAATTGCAATCAATGCATTTGCAATTGGATATCTGATTTATACTACTGATAATAGTATGTTGGGAGGAGGATCGGAGTGGTTTTCATTACTCGTAACCACTGTGCCTCTTGCTAGCGCCCTCCTTATTGACAACCCCAACTCTCTTCCTCTTCATATCACTTCTCACGTGATAGCGTTCATCTTTGCAGTCCACCACATCGATGGCAAATCAGGCCCCCGCCATTGGGCAGGACTTGCGATGAGTGGTGCGCATCTAGGCGCACGGGGCATTTCTAGCTATATGAGCAGTAGTCAGTCAATCTCAGAGTGGTCTCCTCCGGTAGACCAGCCCTCTTATGTTCCAAGCACCCACTCCGTTAAACCTCTTGAAGCTTTGAGCTCAGCTCAAAAGAAATGTGTTGTCTTGGATGGATTGCCCCAATCCGGCCGCACTGCGACACTTAACTACTTAGCCTCTCAAATCAAAGAGGGAAAGGCTCCTACTCTTAGGGGGAGTAAGGTTTTCAACGTGAACTTGTTATTATGGCAAACATGTCAATCCTACACATACGAGATCGAAAAAACAATTTTTCCTTATCAGAAGGTCGTTCTATTAATAGATAACATAGACCAAATCGAGTGGACCAATCATTGGATTCTGCCACAACTTGCAAACCTTCTCCAAAAACACCCTCACATTCGCCTGATCGCAACAATGAATAGCCAGAGCGATGCTGTTTCTGTGTTTGGTGATGCCAAAACCCCTATTTTGAAAAGGTGTCAGGAGTTGCATAGTCTTTCTACAGTCGTAACAACAAGCAAGCTGCCCCCAGATGCAGTTAAAGCGATATCACTTCAAAAACTCACCGAATACCGCAATAGCCAATGGATCAGCGAGACTCCTTCTGAAGCTTTAGCTGAACAAATCCTGAAAAAAGTACAGGAAGAAGCCCCACGAACTAGTGATTTACTTCCAACGACCCTCAACTTCCTAGATAGACTCATGTGCAAGTGCCGTACCAGCGGCAACTCCGGAATCACAAGTGCACTGAATACAACTCCTGTGATTGACATCCAACACAATCCTAAACTTCCAGAAGGGTTAACCGACCTACTTCTTGAGGTCAAGGAAGAGAAGAAACGTCGGGGTGAAGGCGCACGATTCGAGCCCCGTAAAGAAGTTGAAAGGGTGCTTTTCGGTGTGCTCAATCAAGATGATATGCGCAATGCCATCCTTGTCGGAGATGCCGGCACAGGAAAAACTGCTCTGATCAAACACATCGCTGAGCGGGTCGCTGAAAACCAAGTCCCAGAACGCCTCAAAGGGTGTATGGTACTGAAGCTTTGCCTGACAACCTTGCAACAAGATACAAAGTATTTCGGAACATTCGAGAAAAAGGTAAAGAAAATCTTCAACTATTTAGCAGCCTTCAAAAATGTCATTTTGTTTGTCGATGAGTTCCACCGAATTAGTCAATTGGGTGCACACGAACATAACCAATCCAATACCCTCCCCAACATGCTAAAAGAGCAGCTGCCCCATATCATGATGATCGGAGCCACAACACCTCATGAGTTCCATCAACATCTTAAAGGGGACTCTGCATTCATGCGACGATTTACTGAAATTGAAGTTCCCCATTTAACTGATCCAGAAGTGCTTTCCATCACAAAAGGAAAGATTCAAGCTCTTGCAGAAGCTCAGGACATCGTTATTGATGAAGAACAGCTTGACACACAAGTGTCTCAATTTATTGAAAGATTCAAAACTAAATTTCACAGGGTAAACCCTGCGCAAATTGAAAAAATTCTCCAGCGAGAATTAGGTCTGCTTCGAGTAGACAAAGGAGATAAAAGTCAAACTCCTCTTGTAGAGTTTATGGAAATAGTCACACGTGACTTGCCACAAGTCTATGATCGGAATGATGAACTCTATGGAGGTGCCTAATATCTAAAGATCGTGACTAAAAGCTTGAAAGGACTTGCTGTGTCTCACCTTATCGAATATTGGGCCTTCTAAAGTGGCTTTTAGATTAGACACCCCTTCACTTTGGGCAGCTTTTAGCCACCCCACTGTTGGCTCCACCTCTCCAAGGGTTGCATAAGCCTCAGCACTTCTCAGCGCAATGCCAGGATCCGCTGTAACCTTAAAGCAAGCTCCGGACAGCTGTGCGACGAGGGGGTAATCCTTCACTTCATAAGCCGCTCGATGTAGCAGAAGCTGTGACTGAGGAGACAAGTGCTTATGGATTGGCTTGAGCAGGTCATAGACGGCCTGATGATCCTGAGCTTCCGCTTTGATACTAGCAAGGTATTGAGTTGTAAGGTTAAATAGCAGCCCCTTTTTTGCTCTAGCGCGTATTTTCTCGAGCCCAGCAGTGGCCTCTTCTTTCCTTCCGTTCACGAGAAGCTCTTCAATCTCCTTCATCTCCTCTGCCAAATTATCATCCCGATCGCTCTCGCTGATCACCCGCATACGGCGATACGAATCGAAGTTTTGAAAAGCAAAGAGGAAAAAGAGGGCGCCAATAATGAATTGTCCGACGAAAAAACCGAGAAGAGCCAATGTGCCAGCGAATAGCATGCTTGCAAATAGTGCATACTTGACCCCTTTCGCCTTAAAAACCGACTCACAAATCACGCGCAGAAGTTGCCCACCATCGAGAGGCATCACAGGAAGCAAGTTCACTGCCGTCCAAAACAGGTTGACCCACTGCATGATCTTGAGACCATTGACAACATAGGAGCCTGTGAAAATATTAGTGGAGAGGAGTGCAGTGGCAAGTAGAAAAAGGAGAAACCCAAAGACGGGGCCGTTGAGAACAACGAGAAACTCGCGCCATCCCTTGACACGCTTTCCTTCAGGGTACGTCAGCCCTCCAAAAGCCACGAGCTCAATCCTAGGAGTTTGACCAAAAAAACGCGCAGTAATGGCGTGACCAAATTCATGGAAGAGAATCGAAATAAAAATCACGAACATCCAAATTAACGTAATCAGAAAGGGATTGGCCTCACCCCGTGAATAGAGAAAGCCAATCAACCCTGAAGTCACCCAAAAAAAAGGGGAAATCGTGACGGGAATTTTCCCTGGAATCCGTAACATAACTACCCTTGTTGTCCTCTTTGCACCAATGTCAAACTAGTATCCTATTCTATATTAAAGAAGTCGGCTGTGCCAGGCTCTTTTTCAAATAGATCGATTAGAGCATCCGGACGGGTCCATTTGAGGTTTCCTCCAAACCCGACACAACTGATTGTTATTGGGACTGCTCTCGAAAGTCGCTCTTTGCAGATTTTGTAGCGGTTTTTGAGAAAAATCGAAAGAGTTGAAAATCTACATATACTTAAGTATAGGAGATTTGCAAAAATTTTGATTTTGCCAAAAAAAGTGCAAAATGTGTGAGGATGGAATTTCTTAAGCAGTCCCCTAATAGGGTCTCACCCGTGTCATCTAATTCCTATATGTGCTACGATCCCAATATCGATCAACGGAAAAAGAGTTTTTTCATGCTAAATCTATTCCGCGCTGGAATTAACAAATTTCGAAAAGCATTTGCCAAAACCCGAGCGATCTTAGGAGATAAAATTCAGGTCGTATTTGGTAAGCCCTTGGATGCAGACACACTAGACGAGCTCGAGCAAATTTTGTTCGAAGCCGACTTTGGATCCGCCCTGGTGACACAGTTCATTGATCACATCCAGACATTTGCAAAAAAACACCCTGGAGCCAAAGGGAGCGCTCTCATGGATGCGCTCAAGGATTACGCTCTAACCCTTCTGGAAACACCCCCAAAAACAGAGTCAAAACCCAAGCCGCAAGAGAAGCCTGAGCTCATCCTCATGGTTGGTGTCAACGGCAGTGGAAAAACAACGACATCCGCAAAGCTCGCTCACATCTTACAAAAAGAAAAGAAACAGGTGCTTCTCGCTGCAGGAGATACCTTCCGCGCAGCAGCGATCGAGCAGCTTGGCGTCTGGGCAGACCGTCTTAAGATTGACTGCGTCAAAGGAAAGCCAGGAGGCGACCCAGCAGCTGTGGTCTTTGATGCCATCACCTCTGCAAAAGCGAAAGGAGCAGATATTGTCATTGCCGATACTGCTGGGAGACTCCAGTCAAAATCAGACCTCATGGCAGAGCTTGAAAAAATCACGCGAGTTGCAAAAAAAGGGATGCCCAATGCACCCCACGAAATTTTTCTTGTGATCGATGCGACAACAGGACAAAATGGGGTCGACCAAGCAAAAATTTTCCACTCTGTAGCTCCTCTTACTGGTTTGATCCTGACGAAGCTCGACGGAAGTGCAAAAGGTGGTGTTTTGCTATCGATTTATCACCAGATGGGAATTCCCATTCGGTATATTGGACTCGGAGAAGGAGTTGAAGATTTAACTCCGTTTGACCCAAAAGGGTATGTAGAGGCACTGTTTAGTTAAGATGACCCTAGAGCAAGCGTATCACAAACTCATTGACGACACGATCCACTATCTTCAGCTGCAGTGCGGAGAGAATTTCGATTGGAATGTAAATATAACCAAACCCAAAACGGTTATCCCTAAACCCAAGCCCATAACAAAACCAGCTCCACAACTAGAACCCCAAAACACTCCTGCAATAAAGAAAGAGAAGCCCCTTGCCCTCCCCCCGGTTGAAGCAGAAAAGAGTGAGATATCCTTCCGATTTGAACCACCAGAGATTCCCAAAACCACATCCCATGAGGCAATGCGATCCCTCATGACTCAAATTGCACCAGAGCTCTTTCTCCATGAAACCGCGCCTACTGACCTCAGTGCAAAACGGATCAAAGAGGGATGGAAAGAGAGGTATGCCACTCCTGAAGTACCCATTCTCCTCCACGGGAAAAATCACCTCAAATTTTTGACCCAAATTGCAAAAGCGATCGACACCTGCTTTTTCCCTTCCCGGATTGTTCCTTTTGAGCACCTAGAAAAAGAAAAAAAATGGGACCTATTTCTCGAGTCGCAAAGGCTCAAGCTCATCATTGCCCCTGACCATGTCCTCTTTGGTTCGAAAGGACTCCTTCCCTACTACACAGAAAACCCCAACGAAAAGACACGCTTTTTAGGGAAAATCCCCCTCCTGCTGCTTCCTGACCTTTCGCTCTACATGAAAGACCCCTCCCTCAAGCGTTCACTCTGGAATGTGATATGCCAAGCACTTTCGCCTCAATCATCCTAGATCAAGGGATTGACAAGCCTCTTGACTATACGATTACCCCAGAAGTAAGTGAAAAGCTGGCCATTGGCTCCCGCGTCCTCGTCCCTCTCCAAAACACCTTCAGAAAAGGGACTGTGGTTGCTGTCAAAGCAGCAACGTCAGTGAAAAATCCCAAAGCGATCAAAGAACTCCTTTCAGAAGAATCCCTTCTCTCTTCAGATCTTTTAAACCTTGCGCACTGGATGAGTGAGTACTACTGTTGCCCTTTGCGCAAAGTATTGCGCTCTCTCCTTCCTGCTACCATCCGCAAAGAGGTCGGAAACAAACAGCAACTCTTTGTGAAGCCTTTGATTTCTCTAGAAAAACTCAAGCAAAAGTGCTCCGAGCTGCGCCTAACGGCTCCCGCTCAAGCCCACACTCTCGATATCGTGATGAAACATAAAAAAGGGATCCTCCTTTCCAAGCTACTTGAAGAGGGAAAAATCTCCAAAAGCCCGATCGATACCCTCGTCAAACACAAGATCCTTTCACTGCAAAAAGTAACCATCGACCGCTCTCCTCTAGAAGATATGGAGTTCTTTCAGTCGGGGCCAAAAATACTCAATCCCGAACAAGCTGAAAGCTTAAAACAGATCCAAAATGAGCTCGACTCTAAGAAGTTTCACACCCACCTCATCCACGGCATCACGGGAAGTGGAAAAACTGAGGTCTATATGCAAGCGATTGAGTACGCCCGAAAACAAAATAAATCAGTGATTCTCCTTGTCCCAGAAATCGCCCTAACCTCTCAAACGATTGAGCGCCTCAAGTCCCGATTTACTGAAAAACTTGGCATCCTTCACCACCGCCTAAGTGATGGGGAGCGCTATGACATTTGGCATAGCATTCGAGAGGGAAAAATCTCAATCATCGTAGGAGCCCGCTCTGCGATCTTTAGCCCTGCAAAAAACTTAGGGCTCATTATTGTCGACGAAGAGCACGAATCCTCTTACAAACAAACCGAAGAAGAGCCCTGCTATCACGCGCGCGACGTCGCAGTCATGCGCGCCCATTTGCTCAAAGCAACTGTCGTCCTTGGAAGTGCGACCCCTTCCGTAGAAACCTTCTTCAAAGCGAAAGAGGGAAAGTACCACCTTTCCACCTTAAATGCTCGTGCAACCTCTGCTTCCCTCCCCAAAATTCACCTGATCGATATGCGGAAAGAGTATGAAAAAGCAGGTGGATTTAAGCTCTTTTCTGACCCTTTAATTCAAGGGATCAAATCCCGCTTCGAACTGGGAGAACAAACGCTCCTCTTCCTCAACCGTCGCGGTTACCACTCCTTTCAGCTCTGCTCGAGCTGCGGAAAACCGGTCAAGTGCCCCCACTGCGACGTCAGTCTTACCTATCACAAAAAAAGCAATCACCTCGCTTGTCACCTTTGCCCCTTTACGCTTGCACCTCCCCCGTCCAAATGTCCCCACTGCAATGCCTCCTCAACACTCAAGTTTAAAGGAGTGGGTACAGAACAGGTCGAGCGCACCCTGCACGCCCTTCTTCCAGAGATCCGAACCTTGAGAATGGATGCCGATACCACCAGACATAAAGGGAGTCACGACGCCCTATTTAAACAGTTTCGCTCGGGAAAAGCCGACATTCTAATCGGCACACAAATGATTGCAAAAGGGCTCCATTTCCCTGCAGTCACCCTCGTCGGAGTCCTCAACACCGATGGAGCGCTCAACCTCCCCGACTTCCGTTCATCTGAAACCGTATTCCAACTTCTCACTCAAGTCTCAGGACGTGCAGGACGTGGAGAACTCGCAGGAGAAGTCATGATTCAAACCTCTCTTCCCACACACCCCATCTTTTCCCTAGCTGCAAACGAAAACTACGAGGGATTTTTTGAAGAGGAAAAAGAGCTCCGCAAGCTCTTTGAATTCCCCCCTTACTGCCGCCTTGTCAAGCTCACCTTTAGTGGCCTAAATGAAAATGACACCTCCAAACTTGCCAATTCCTATAGAGAACTTCTGATCAAACATCTCCCCTCTACATTCCACTTCTATCCCATCATCCCCTCAGGCTACGCAAAAATTAAAGATCGCTACCGTTTTAAGCTCGTCATCAAGGGACAAAAAATCTACGCCCTCTCCCACCTTCTCGCGCGTATGCGTCGCGATCTCCCCCTTCCCAAAGGGATGAAACTCCTCATCGACGTCGACCCCACTAACTTGTTTAATTGAAATCCTTTTTAAACAGTGTTAATATGCGGGGATAAAACGAGCAAAAGAGGAAAATCGATGAGTGACTACCACTCCCATGAAGCATTTATCACGAGACAGCAAAAACTCAAAGAGATCCGCGAACTTGGAATTGATCCCTATCCTCATAAGTTTGCTCCCACAAGTGAAGTCCAACCGATCCAAGATAAGTACATGGAACAAACCGTTGGTGAAAGTGGCGATGCCCACGACTGCAAAACCGACAAAGTGAAAGTCGCCGGCCGCCTCGTCCTCTTCCGCGCGATGGGAAAGAACGCCTTTGCTCAACTGCAAGATGGCTCCGGAAAAATCCAGCTGATGTTTAACCGCGACCAAACAAAAGTGCCTGGCCTCCCAGAAACCGAGCGAGCCATCAAGTTTATCGAAAAGAAACTCGACTTAGGCGATATCATCGGCGTTGAAGGACACCTCTTCCGCACCCAGAAAGGGGAGCTCACCATTTTCGTTACAGAAATGACCCTTCTCTGCAAAACACTCCTTCCCCTTCCCGACAAACATAGTGGCCTTACCGATAAAGGAACCCGCTACCGCAAACGTTGGCTCGATCTCATCACAAACCCCGAAGCGACTGAAAAACTTAAAGTGCGCAGCTTTCTGATCTCCTCCATCCGCAAGTACTTCGAAAATGATGGATTCATGGAAGTAGAAACTCCTGTCCTTCAAAACAACTATGGCGGCGCAGAAGCGGCCCCCTTTACAACCACTCTCAACGCTCTGCATCAAGAGATGTACCTGCGCATCTCCCTTGAAATCTCACTGAAAAAGCTCATCGTGGGAGGGCTCCCCAGAATTTTCGAGCTTGGAAAAGTGTACCGCAACGAGGGACTCGACCGCACGCACAACCCAGAATTCACCATGCTCGAAGCTTACGCCGCCTACTGGGATTACAACGACGTCATGGAGCTCACTGAAAACCTCTTTGCTCACCTTGCAAAGCAGCTCTTTGGCACAACAGAAATTGGGATGAGAAAAGATAAAGAGGGGAACGAACACCTCATCGATCTCAAAACCCCTTGGAAGCGGATGTCAATGATTGAAGCCATTCAAACCTACGGCGGCTTTGATCCCGAATCGCTATCAGAAGATGCGATCCGCAAAAAACTCGAAAACGCAAAACTTGACCCCAAAGCCTTAAAAGAAGCACCTCGAGGAAAACTCGTCGCCTACCTCTTTGAAGAGTTCGCAGAACACCATCTCATTCAACCCCACCACATCATCGACCACCCCATCGAAACCACTCCCCTCTGCAAACTCCATCGCGATCCCAAACTGCGCAAAGAGGGCTTTGTTGAGCGCTTTGAAACCTTTATTCTCGGCTACGAATTCTGCAACGCCTACTCAGAACTCAATGACCCCATCCTCCAGCGCGAGCTCCTTGAAGAGCAAAATGCCAAACGGGAAGCGGGTGATGATGAAGCCCACCCCCTCGATGAAGAGTTTATCGAATCGATCTGCCAAGGGATGCCCCCAACAGGAGGCCTCGGGATTGGAATCGACCGCCTCACGATGCTCTTTACCGATGCCTTCTCCATCCGCGATGTCATCTACTTCCCCATGATGAAACCTGAAGAAGGATAGCATTTTCTCATAACGACAAGGGAAATACTTTTATTCTCATCAGATTCAAATTGAGTTACAGCTGACACCATCGCAGTTAGACTGACTAAAGAAACATAGTTTCTTCATTTCTAGACGATTATAAAAAGCACCGTCATGTTAGATAAACATGATGAGCATTTTTTAATCGTCTGGGGATTATGGGACTGTTGGAAAAGTCCATTCTCACAGCGTTTGCTCACTTTCTGGTAAAATCAAAAGCTTTTCAAGTTACCTATACTTAGGTATATGCGAATTTTCAAAACTTTCAATTTTTCTCAAAAATTGCTACTAAATCTGCAAAAAGCGACTTTCGAGAGCAGTCCCATTATAGGATGCGTTAATTTCCCAATCTAACTGCGATGGTGTCAGCTACAGGTTCACCGAGATTAGAAAATCACTATGGACAATGGATTCAACTTTGCCTGAACTTTTCTTAAAAAAATAATGTCAGAGCAATGTTAAAATACCCCCCTTTAAGCAAAGTTAAAATGATACCTTTTGCACAACAAGGGGCTAAAGTTGCACAGGGGTTCGAGGGGGCTTTGCCCCTCGACTTCTCTTTGGATCCCCCATGGGGGATCGCGCGAGTTTTATCTCCATGGGTGGTACCTTTTTGGCTTTCTAACAAGTCTATGTGGCCAGTAGGCTTCTAGCTCTTTTGCATCTAAAGTTTCTGGTTTTTGGCTATACCCTTTGCTCCATTCTTTGTAGGCATAGCTTTTTCCATCCCTTTCAACAAGGATGGGTTTTCCGGGACGATCTAGGATCGTTACGTGGGTCTTTGTAAAGCGGTGAGGGGTGTCTGATTCGATTTGATAGCTTATCCCTTTGTAACTAAAGCTTAGATCTTTGGAGATATGATCAAAAGTTGTGTCTGAGAAAAAATGAGCGTATCATTTGGAACCTTTAAAACAGTTCAAAATTCTAAAGAGCTAGAGGATGAAGTTCTTCCTCAGAAAAAAGAAATCAAACAAGCACTTTTAGACATAGCAGAAGCTTGAGATGATCTACTTCTCAGAGCTTGTCCCAAAAAAACATTTTTGAGAGAGTTTAATCTAAAGGCTTTTCGCTTTCTTAAGAACTCTTTAAAAAATCTGCCAACTCTTGCTTTAATCTTTTTGGGACTGTTGGGAAAGTCGCTCTTTGCAGATTTTGCGGCGTTTTTTGAGAAAAATTGAAAGAGTTGAAAATCTACATATACCTGAGTATAGGAGATTTGCAAAAATTTTGATTTTGCCAAAAAAGGCGAAAAATGTGTGAGGATGGAA
>JASBRR010000019.1 GCA_030149435.1 Simkaniaceae bacterium | reverse complement strand
GGGTTGTTGTAGCTTGTAAATATCTGCTTGATCCCCATTGAGCGACAACTCTTCATAAAACGGGTCGATGTTGGTTGGCATCCATTGTCAGACACAAGTTTGAGCTCTTGGCCCAGCACCCCTTCAGGGTGCTGCTTTGATAACCCTTCCTCTAGGGCCTTGAGCCAGTCTTCTGTTCTCGAGACCAACCCAACTTGTTTTCCAACGATCTTTTTGCTATACCAGTCTAATACGATAACAACGTAGACCCAGCCTATTTCGGTTCTGACTTTGCTTATATCGATACCCCAGATCTCATTCGGCTTTTTAGCTCTTGGCTTTGATTTTCCCATCCCATTTTCGCTGTTTCATTGACTCGGCTCCTTGTTTTCACGTCATTTTACTCCGAGTTTCCCTTTCTTGTCTTAATGGGGAGCAGTATAGTAGGTCACTCCATAGAAAATGCCATGCTGGTCTCCGAGATGAGGTTTAGAAGTGCTTGAGCTGTATGCCGGGAAACTTGCACGTACATTTCTTAGGAGAGGGGGGCCTGGCAACAGGCTCTCCTTATCCGACCCTGAAAAGGCACAAAGGAGTGAGAAAAATGCCTTGAATCAGTAGACAAATGATCTGTTTTTTGTTTACGTTTTGCCTTGTGGCACAAGTAATACGACATTTCTTTTCGAGCCTGACCTTTCCTCTACTTCAATTGTCGTCTTGACGTCAAACTTACAGCTCTCGGCTAAACTTGAGAAAGATTCTCTCTTAAAGTATGTATTTAATACGACATCTTTCTCCTGATAAAAAGTGACTATACCCCCATCTTCAAAAGATTCCTTTCTTAGCGGCATATTCGAAGGTTGATTTAGATTGGCAGAACACTTATCACTCTTCTCAAACACAGGACCTTCTGGGGAGACGTAGCTAACAACAAAATAAGCTTCCTTGTCCTCAAATTCTTTCCTAGCTGTTTCCAGCAAAACCCTAGAGTTGTGATAATCAAGGACTGGAATAACGCGTAATGCTAGCTGCACTATTTTGTTAAATTGGTATCTCGATGATAAGCCAAAGCGGTGAAGGGCGTTAGCTTGGTAAAACTCTGTCGCACAAGGGAAGTTAAAGTAAGAAAAAGCCATTTTCTAAGTTGCGAGAGCAAAATGATTTAAGTCTGTTCCTAAATATTGCTTTGGGAAAACACCTCTACGTGCATGAGCAAAAACCAAATTATTTATCGAGGTTGTTCCATTCCAACAGCCGATCTCATGGAACAAGCAATTTTCATCTATAAACGGTGTTGTAAGAAGTGTTCCTGCTGCAGCCTCCCTTTCGCCATGTAAAAGTGCATATGTCTGTTGCTTTGAGTCATTTTGTGGGCTTGATTCAGGGAAGGGATTTTGCTCAATTACGCTTCGGATTTCATCTAGTTCATCGCGAACTTGCTCATTCCGTTGAGTAAAAGGGAGGCTAAGCATGTTTTGTTCATTATACCACCTAAAATCTGAAAGATTATCTAATAGATCCCCGGGTTTATAAGTGTCTAGTACCTTTCCTTCTTGTAATAAACTCACATTTACCATTTGAGCTAACACACGAGACGCGGCTGTCATAGTTTCCCATGTAGCCATAGTCTCTTGGAGAGGATCTAGCCCTTTATTTGCTACAGTTGGAGCTAGTCTTTGAATCCTACTCCATGCATCTGGTAATGAAATATTCGCGTTCTCATTAGGAAATAGCTCTGCGTATGTGTGTCTTACAAAATGGTGGAAAAGGAGGCTTGCTTTCTTGTCATTATTTGAGGCCTCATGTATTTGGACAAACTTGTCTGTCCACGGTTGTTGAGTTCGAAGTGAAGATTTTCCAAAAGCTAGCCAAGTAGGAGATCTACTAAAAGACAAATTTGGACACATTCGTATCATATTAACTCCGATTAATATAAAAAATAGGCAGCCTAAAAAAAAGAGGTTTTATTGGTTTGCAATACAGCGCTTTAATTTTTCTGTGGCTTCTTTACTTTCTGGAGCAGACAAAAAACCGGCATATTTTTTGATAAATTGGTCTAATTCTTTTAGAGCGATTTCTTTCTCTAATTCTTTAACTCTTTCTGGTGTAAGTGGTTTAATCGTCTTTTTCTTTATTAATTCGAACTCACACTTTGTACGGTCATATTGCTTTTGATTTAATAGTGGTAAGCTATCCTCAGAAGCTCCGCAGGTCACAGAACCTTCTCCGAAAAATTGCTTTCTTGACACCAACGTTGCAAGCACAGAAGTGGTAAAAGATGTTGGGTGTCTAGGGGTAAAAAAACTTCTAATCATTTTCTTGCTCCTTTTGATTAATCAACGCAGCGACGTTAACACACATCGTGAAATAAACACTACACCAGGAGAATACATACATTATTGTACCATGATTCAGCATTATTTCAAGGAAATCTCAAAAGATAATGATGATTATCATCTCCTTAACTATATAAATAACAACAACTTAATGAATTTGATCACAATTATCCAAAGTTTCTGTTTTTCTAATTTCCAATAACCTCTTTACATTAAAGAGGATAAGAATAAACAACCCCGTGGCAAGCCACGGGGTATTTACTTAGAATAGCCGGAGCTGTTTGTAATCCTCAGCATGACCTTGGTTTTTAACATACCGTTTTACTACTTCCCAATCCCCTCTTTCTCCTACTGTCGCCGCATAATACCCATCTGTCCAAAACTCTCCTCCCCACAGCTCTTTTCTCAGCTCAGGATAACTCTTAAATAGCTCTCTTGCTGTTATACTCTTAAACTTGCTTACCACTTCTCCTATGCTATATTTAGGATGAAAAGAGCACAAAATATGAATGTGGTTCTTATCGCACCCAACCTGCTCAAAATCAAACTCATATCTTTCACTTATTTCTTCCGTAATCATCAAAACTTTTTTTTCCACTTTCTTATCCAACAACGCCTTTCTGTATTTCATTGGAAAAACGATATGATAATGAGTTTGGTATGCGCAATGGCTCGCTTTCTTTACTTTCATGCATGGCAGTATAACTCAAAAAACGCTTTTTTTGCCCTCGCGGCAAGCCGCGGGGAAAATAGCAAGTTTTAAAAAACCAATACACATTGGGTACTGCACAAAAAAGGGGCAAGTCCTATCTAAGTTCGAAACAGGAAACCCAACAGTTTACTTGCATTGCGTCATCGACTTCCCTTACAGTGTCGACAGAGTCACTTTTTTTAGAAAAAGGGAAGCACTCCCAAAGACTGAGAAGCAAGCTGACCAGTAAAGTTAGATATCCCTATTGCTCTAGTGACTCACAGAGGAAAAAGCGGTTGCCGTCAAAGTCTTGGAAGAGAACCATTTTGACTTGCCCTGGCACTTCCATAATGTCGCCTAAAAACTCAATGTGATGCGCTTTGAGCGCTTCCATAGCTTCCTCTAGATTTTCGACGCCAATAGAGACAATCGCATTGGATCCAGGTTGAGGGCTGCCCTCTCCTCCTTCTTTAGGACACTCCCCAAAACCAATTAAGCTCTCTTTCTCATTTCCCACTTCCATCCAATTATAGTCAGGTTGGAAGTCTTTTAGCTCCAGTCCAAGCACCTCAGTAAATAGGTGTTTCGTACGCTCCATATTAGAAACCGTAACGCATGATAGAACGGAACCCGTTGTAAGCTTTTTTGTTTTCATTTTTCACTTCCCTCTATTTTGAGATTTTAAACTTCGAACTGTCTCCGACAAGATATCTACTCGATCATCTTCTGGATCAATATTTTCAAAAAAAAAAGAGCTCGATTAAAAAAGTTTAAGGCCTGAACTGGTTGCCTTGTTAGATATAAGTAAATTCCTACCGTGACATAAGTAGCGGCTACCTCAGAATCTTCATGAAACTGAGTCAGCGGCTCGAGCTGCAGCGCCCTCTTAAAGAGAGGTAAGGCTTGCTCATAACTCTCACTAGCAAAAAGCTTTCTTCCGTTTATTACTGCAACAAGGTAGCGCTCTAGCAAGTGATTCGATACAAACCTTCTGATTCCAATGGCAGTCGATATAAGGGCAGAAATTTTAGCAGCATCTGAAAACTCGAGTGGCATTTTGTAGTTTGAAGCTAATGTCGTTATTCCTGCAGTCATCACTGCAAGTATTGCGACATTCATCAAGGTTCTAAACTCCTTCTCGATCATATATTCCTGAGGTGGAGTATGCTGATCAGGAGCTTGCGGCTTAATTTGTTTTGCTTTTAGGGGGGCATAGGTCATCGGAGCAATGAATCCACATGCTATCCCTGCGATGACTAGGTGCTCATACCTTGCACCTGAAAAAAAGTGAATCAGACGTGTTTTCCCGACAAGAACAGCTAGACTCATAGCAATAGAGTGTTCAATATATGGGCTTTGATTGATGCGTTGCAGCTGGGATAAGATCAAAGACATTAAAACCTTTTTTTGGAAGGATTATGAACCCTAAACCGATGAAAATCAAGACAAGTTTCTTCAAAAAAAAATCTTCAGGTGGTATAAATGGGTCATTAAAAAGGAGCTTCTATGCGTATATTCAAAAGAATTTTTCTCTTTCTTGTTCTCAACATCATTGTTGTCTTGACCGTTTCCTCTATCCTTTCATTTTTGAATGTAAAGCCCTACCTAAATGCATATGGACTCGACTACCGCGCGCTGATGATCTTCTGTCTCATCTGGGGGATGGCGGGGGCCCTGATTTCTCTTGCTCTATCGAAAAAAATGGCGAAGTGGCTGATGGGAGTCAAGCTTGTCGATCAAACTAACTCTGAAGAACAGACGCTCTATAAAATGGTTGCGCGGCTTGCAGCTGATGCAGGACTAGAGACAACACCTGAAGTGGGGATTTTCTCTTCAGACCAGCCCAATGCTTTTGCAACAGGCCCTTCTAAGAAGCGCTCACTTGTTGCCGTCTCGCGTGGACTGCTCAGCAAAATGACGCCCGATGAAGTGGAAGCTGTGATTGGACACGAAATTTCCCACATTACTAATGGAGATATGGTCACCATGACGCTCATTCAAGGTGTAGTGAACGCGTTTGTGATGTTCCTTGCCCGCGTTCTTGCCTTTGCAATCTCATCTCTCGGAAGAGGGGACAATCGCAACCGCTCCTCATTTGGAAGTTTTTATATTCTTACGTTTGTCTTTGAAATCCTCTTCATGATCCTCGGATCGATGGTCGTTGCGCTCTTCTCTCGCTACCGCGAATACCGCGCCGATCAAGGGGGTGCTAAACTTGCAGGACGAGACAAAATGGTTGCTGCGCTGAAGAGGTTGGGAGAGCTAAAGCCAGGGATCAAAAAAGAGCCCGAAAAACTCAAAGCAATGAATGCGTTGATGATTGCACGCCCCCCAAAAATGGGCTTGCTCCGCCTCTTTGCAACCCATCCAACCATTGAGCAGCGCATCGCACGTCTCAGCCAAGTGAACAAGACATCAGAAACGCTAACTCAATCTTAACCCTCTTAGATTGGCTGGTCGCAGCCACACTCCAAGCACATCCTTAGATTCAAATCATCTCTGAAAAAAAGGCTCGAAAAAAGGAAGAGTATGCTAATGCACCAATTCCTGATGGAGAGCTTATTTGACTTGATGAGTTGAATCTCCTCCGAGCCATCAAAGAGAAACAATGCAGTAGAATCTTATACTAATAAATGATCGTGATGGTCGGCTGAAGTGAGAGTCTCCCCTTCATAGATCATGACCCGTTTGGGGTGGATGCGCTCACAGATGCTTGAAAGACTTTCGGACTGGAGCACAATATAGTCCACTTCATCGAGTGATGCGAGGAAGGTGACAAAGTCAGGGTCGGGGTGAGTATCGACGAGGTAAACCATGAGTCGCTCATCTGTGGACTCTTTAGCAATGCCTTGGATGTGGCGGAATAGCAAGGAAGAAATTCCCTCTTTTGAGCTAAGACCTAGAACAGTCAGCTCTTTTCCTTGGAGAGCGTGTTCCAAAACAAAGAGGTGATTTTCATCGAAGACTTTGTCTGTGGCATCAATTTCTAAAAGGCGCTCAGCAATCTCCCCTAAAGATACGGGAGCACATCCAATCTGCTCGATCGCAATACCTGCAGCAACATTTGCGAGCATCAGCCCTGAATGGATCTCAACTCCTGAAGCAAAGGCCATTACGATCATTGCGAGGACAGTGTCCCCTGCCCCAGTCACATCCTTAACCTTTCTTTTCCGGACTGAAAAGTCATGCCTTTCTCCTGCTCTGCTAAAGAGAGAAATCCCCTCTTCTGAACGGGTAATCATGAGCATATCCGACTGGGTCAGATCGAGGAGCTCTTCTGCCACCTCATCGATTGAAGAGGTATGGGGAAGTTTGGAGGCAATGTATGCTTCTTTTAAGTTCGGTTTGATGAGAGTCGCACCACGGTACTTGGTGAAGTCATCCCCTTTGGGATCCACTAGAACCGGAATCTGATGCTTTTTCCCAAGCTCCATGCACTTTTTAAGGAGCGCACGCGAAAGAAAGCCTTTTCCATAGTCAGAAATCGCAATCACTTCGATGCTCTCAATCTCCTGCTGAATAAAGGCAATCACTTGCTTTTCAACTTCGGGATCAATCGGAGAAGGGGTCTCATGGTCAATACGGAGGAGCTGTTGTGCATTTGCAATGATCCGATTTTTGATGGGAGTGTGGTACCCTTTTTGACAGAAAAGTCCGCGCGTATCTGTGTTCCCTGCTTCCAAGTACCCCTTAAGCCGATCCCCCTCTTTATCATTACCGATGCGTCCAACGGCAACCACTTCTGCTCCGAGCGCAAAGAGGTTTCTTACCACATTTCCCGCACCACCAGGCAGATCTTCAGCTTGCTCAACATGAAGAACAGGCACAGGAGCCTCAGGAGAAATTCTTTCGACTTTCCCTGTGGTATAGGAATCTAGCATGAAGTCGCCAATGACTAACACTTTCGACGACTTAAATCGACTAAAACTGCGGGTAAGCTTTACCATCTTTTCCCTGTTAAAAGATGATTTGAGACATAGTCTTCAATCGCAGTCTCAAATGTGTATTGATTTTCAAATGGAATCTGATCTTTTGCGAGTTCAGATTGTATGCGCTTCATATCTGCGCAAGTATAGTTCTGATAGTTTCCGACGAGATCTTCAGGCATGGGAACATATTCAATGTTAATAGGGCAATTTAACGCTTTAAAAACCGTTTTTGCCATATGGTTCCAGGTGTTTGGTTCCCCACTCCCCACATTAAAAATTCCTCCCACGTCATTTTCTAGAAAGGCACATGTCATGCGCGCCGCATCTTTGACATAGTAGAAATCTCGAACTTGATCCCCATCTTTATATTTATCGGGCTCAGACGACTTAAATAGGCGCACTTTCCCCTCCTGTTGAATCTGCTGGGTCATATGCATGACCATCGAGCCCATTCTTCCTTTGTGCCACTCGTTCGGACCAAAGATATTAAAGTATTTTAATCCAACGACGCGATCAATCGCCCCTTGTTCTTGAACCCACTTATCGAATAGCTGCTTCGAAAAACCGTAGATATTTAGCGGCGCAAGCTCATTGAGCATCTCGAGATTATCTTCAAACCCCAAGCTTCCATCACCATAGGTCGCTGCAGAAGAGGCGTAAATGAAGCGGTGTCCATGCTCAAGGGCATATTCAGCAAGCGCAACAGAGTAGTCGTAATTTGTCTCCATGAAGTAGTCACCATCAATCTCAGTCGT
Organism: Simkaniaceae bacterium; assembly: GCA_030149435.1. Taxonomy (GTDB): domain Bacteria; phylum Chlamydiota; class Chlamydiia; order Chlamydiales; family Simkaniaceae; genus JASBRR01. The sequence goes on along the minus strand of JASBRR010000019.1, from coordinate 48,992 downwards.
GTCTGAACAAGCGCCAAGATGGATAATAGCTTCGATCTCTTCTTCTCTACCTTTCAGAAACTCAAAAAGATCATGACGCGAAATCATCCGAACAAAGCGCTTGTGGTAAAGGTTTTTCCACTTGATCCCATGTCCGAAATCATCAACTAAAAGAAGATTGGCAAATCCTTGGTCATTCAGGTGGCGAACGACATTTGACCCAATCAGGCCGGCTGCGCCCGTGACAATGATTAACTGGTCATCATAGAGTTGTCTTTTCATAATCGGAAGAATACCAGCTTTGCTCAGTCCTTTCAAGAAAAGAAACGGGGAAAAAAGCGGTGCCTTCCACTTCCGGTGCATTTACCTCCCCCAAACAATAAAAAGCGGAGCCACTACCGGTCATCACCACGTGATCAAACCCTTGCTTAAAGAGACTTTTCTTCACCTCTTTTAGCTTAGGACAGAGCTCGAAAGCCGCCGCCTCCAAGTCATTAACGGCATAGGAAAAATCAGAGCTTAATTGTGTTTTGAGGAGGTCAGAGCTTGGACCTCTACTTGGTACCTTGCACCTCTGAAAGACTTCTGGAGTCGACAGAAAAAAATGGGGGCATGCTAACCACAACCTTCTATTAGGCAGAGAGGGTTCTCTCTTGACGATCTCTCCCTTTCCTTGGACAGATGCGGTCCCTAAAGAGAAGAAAAAAGGAGCATCCGAAGAGAGCTCTCCTGACCACTCCATCAGTTCTTTGGACGAATAGGGCCTTTCCAGATACTGGTTGAGTGCCCAAAGAGTTGTTGCCAGGTTGCTACTTCCACCACCAAGCCCACTCCCAACTGGAATATTTTTTTCGAGATGAATTTTAACCGAGAAAGAGAGCCCGGTCCTCTTCTTAAAAAGATTGACCCCCTGCATGATTAGGTTGTTTGGTCCTAACTCTAACTGGGGGTCTGTGCAAGTGAGAAGATCTCGCTCGCTAAGCTCAAAATGGATGATATCACCAAAAGAGACAGCTTGCATCAGACTAGAAATCTCATGAAAGCCATCCCCTCTCTTACGAAAAACGCGAAAGTAGATGTTGATTTTAGCCGGAGAAAAAAAGGAATTAATCCTTTGATCGCTCCTCAATCTCATCTCGAATCTCAGCTTGTTCTTGATCTGGAGTTGGGATCGCTTCTCCTTCTTCTACTGCCTCTTCACTTTCATCAACAATCTCAAGGTTGGGCTTAACTTCTTCAATCACTTGATCTCCACGAACTTTCAAAGTGAAAGATGCAGGGACATTCTCAGGAAGAAGAAGGTTGATCTCAAAGTCGCCAACTTGTTTGATCGGCTTTGGTAAAACCACATTTTTTCTTTCGAGAGTTGCAAGCCCTTCTGCACTTAAAAGCTTAACCACTTCAAGCGCTGAGACAGATCCGTAAAGGTGACCTGATGAGTCCGACTTCACTTTTGTCAATAGAACTTTGCCTTTGAGAGTTTGAGCAAGTGCTTCAGACTCTTTTTTATCTTTAGCTGCCTGCTTGGCTCTCTCCTCTTGCAAACGCGCTTGAAGGCGAATGGTTCGCTTATCCGCAAGGACGGCTTTCTTCTGTGGAAGAAGGAAGTTGCGCACAAAACCAGGCTTGGCTTTGGCGAGATCGCCTTTACGCCCTAAATTTCTCACGTCTTCAAGTAGAAGGAGTTGATTATCTGCTTGTTTTTTTCCCATGTTATTAATCCTCCGTTACAAAGGGTAATAGGGCCATATATCGAGCACGCTTAATTGCTCGAGTTAAAAGCTTTTGGTGTCCATGAGACACTCCAGTAATTCTCCTTGGGAGAATTTTTCCCTTTTCAGTAATGAACTTGGAAAGAGTATCGATATCTTTGTAGTCGATCTCTTTTACCCCGCTCTGACTAAAGGGGCAGCTTTTCTTCTTTTTATAAGCTGGAAATGGACGAGACTTCACTCTAATACCTCCCTTAAGCTTCCGCTAATGCTTTAAATTCAATTTTTTCTTTTACCTCATCAGTGCGCAAAGTCATAAATCGGATGAGATCTTCGTTGAGTTGGTACTCTTTCCACATCTCTAAAATTGCACTTGGTGCAATTGAGAAATAGAGGAGACAGTAAACTCCTTGTTTGTGTCCATCAATTTGGTAAGCAAGTTTCTTTCGCCCTTGCTCGTGAACTTTGTGAATTTCTCCACCATGCTGCTCAATCGATGAAGTGATGCGCTCTAGAGCTTTTCCCAGGGCATCATCACTGAGTGATGCACTAAAAATGTACATCCCTTCGTAGAGATTTTTAGTTTCTTTCTTCATAGATTTCCTTTTTTTTGTGCCCACTTGATCCCAATTCCTTGCTATCTGGGGTATCTAACCACTGCTTGAGAAATGCCACGCTTTCCTTAATGAGATTTGGCAATTTCTCTCTTTCTTCTTTTGAAAAGGGGCCGAGAACATGATCATCTAAATCTCCATGTTCGCGATCTCCAATCCCCACCCTTAATCGGGGGTATTCTCGAGTTCCTAGGTGAGCCTCGATGCTTTTGAGACCATTATGTCCACCTGGTCCCCCAAGCCTTCGAAAGCGTAGGGAGCTATAGGGGATATCGATATCGTCTGCAACTATGATTAGCCTACTTGGAGCAATCTTATAAAAGTCACAAACGCTTCTCACCGCTTCACCCGAGAGGTTCATATATGTTGTTGGAAGAAGGAGAAAAACTTTCTGGTCGTTAAACATCCCCGATGCTAACTCCCCTTTAAACTTCCGCTCTTTCTTAAATGTCCAACTCACCTCGTCAGCAAGTGCGCGAACGACTAAAAAGCCCAAATTATGCCGCGTATTTTCATACGCACTTCCAGGATTTCCCAGACCAACAATTAGCTTTGCCGTTTTATCTTCGCTCACTCACCTATCCTTTATCGCTTAGCAATCACCACAACGATCTCTTTTTCACCAATCATGGGGCGTACTGCCTCTCCAAAATTGATGTCGCCAACTCTCTTTGAGTCACCGATCGCTAGTTCGCGAATGTCAACAACAAACTCCTTCGGCATATCCTCAGGGTAACATCGCACTCTGACATGATGGAGGATCTGTCTTACAAATCCACCGAGTTTTACTCCTACACAATCAGCTGCTCCAGAAAAGATAACAGGCACTTTTACTGTGACTGGAGCCTTTTCTTTGATCCTCTGAAAGTCAAGGTGTAAAATTTGATACGTTGTTGGGTGGTATTGAATCTCTTTAACAATGGCTTTCTCTTTCTTTCCTTCGAAATCGAGCTCGAAAACCGTTGTTGGCAGATAACCTTTTGGCATATTGCGAAGCGCAGCATTAAACTCTGCACCATTTACAACAGCTGGCTCACTCGCCGCACCTGCTTTGTAGACGGTCGCAGGGATATCACCAGCAAAGCGAATCTTTGTGAGGATACTTTTCTGCTGACCTTCACGTTTTTTGAGTGTAAGTTTCATGGGTTCTCCCATTTTTGTTTTTTACTTCAGTAATAGTTAAATCTGTTCACCAGATGGCGATCATATGAACTCAAGTTGCAGGTCTAGAAAGGGCACTGACCGATTCATTCTGGATAATCAGGTCAATTGCCTTCCCGAACTGTTTTGCAACAGAGACTTGGACAAACTTTGGATGGCCGCTCTCATGAGGGAATGGGATTGTATTGGTGATAAACAGCTTATCTAAGTCACTATCGAGCACGGAGTCCACTTCACAAACTCCATGCGTGACTGCTGCAATCACGCAATTAGCACCAGCATGTTTGCACACTCTCGCGCCATTTTTTAACGTCTCCCCAGTTGAACAAATATCGTCAACTAGGATGACATCCCTCCCCTGCACAGATCCAATCAGCGTCATTGCTTCCACTTGAGAGGAACTCATGCGCATTTTATCTACAATCGCAAAGTCAAACCCCAATTCTGAGGCCAGTATCCGAGAGTACTTAATGCTCCCAATATCGGGTGCGACGATCACGGGATTCTTTAACTGCTCCTTTTTGAGCACCTCTTGAAGAACAGGTCTTGCATAAAGGTGGTCAACCGGCACGTTAAAAAAACCTTGAATCTGCTCGGTATGCAGATCCATCGTCACGACTCGTGTCACTCCTGCTGTTTCCAGTAGATTGGCAACAAGTCTTGCCGTTATGGGTACTCTCCCTCTGTCTTTGCGATCTTGCCTGGCATACCCATAGTAAGGAATGACAGCGACAATACTTCGTGCAGAGGCCCTTTTTAGAGCATCGATTAAAATCAGAAGCTCCATGAGATAGAAGTTGGGTTGCTTTGCAATGGATTGCACCACAAAGACATCCCGACCGCGGACATTCTCCAAAATTTGAACGCCTATCTCACCATCAGGAAATGTTTCTATTTGAACGTCTCCAAGCGTCGTTCCCAATGAATCGGCAATTTCAGTTGCTAACTCTGGGTGGGAACTCCCTGAAAATAACATAAAATTCGATTCAGTCATTGACTCGGAGTCATTCAGTTATATTGGGGTGGAGGGATTCGAACCCCCGCATGGCGGTACCAAAAACCGCTGCCTTACCGCTTGGCGACACCCCAGCAAAAAATAAACTCCAATCCTATACGTTCTAATTGATTATTTTCAAGAGTCAAAGGTTTTTCTTTACAAGACTCATCAGAAGGTTAGGTGTTTTAGAAAAATTCTTTACTCTGCTGAAGCTTTCGGAGCAAACTCTGAGTAATTCGGATGGTTTGACAAAGCCTCTATGCCTATTTTATTTTCAACACACTTTCTATACAGTTGAGTCAATGCTTGCTGTTCCATTCCAAGTACAAACGACGATGTGAAAAACTTATCGGAAAGGGCGGCATAACGATACTTCACAGCGAGATCAATTAATCTTTCTGTTGTAGCTACAGAAACGCCTTTAACATCCATTTTTTCAACCAACCTATCAACTACCTGGATCACCTTTGGATTAAGGCTCTCCACTGAATGATCTCTGGGATCCCTATGCCCTTCTAGCACAAAACCTGCATGCACAGCTTGGTGCATAAACTCTAACACAATTTCAGCATCAAATCCTGGGAGTTGATGAAGCAACAACTCTGCAAAATCAAATTTTTTGCAAGTCAAAGCTTTCTCTAAAACTTTCTGTTGATCGTTACGATCAATTTGGGAAACTTGAGGGCAGCCTAATAGCTGCCTCTCGATTCCAAGCCCCTGCTCTATGCTTTTCATCATAAAATGAACATGGGATTCGGGTGGCATATATTCCATCAGTGGAGAGTGTAGAAATGTTTGAGACTGTGCAATATATTGATATTGAATCCCTAGAGAAATCACCAAGTTAGTAAATGTTGGGCTAGCATCTGCGTAGTCAACTTTTGTGATGAGCTTATCAACAAGTTTGACAGCATCAGGGTGCAAACCCTCAGCATGACTATCTAAATCATCATTTTCTGGTTTCATAGATCCAACAGTAAAAGCTAAACGAACGTAACCTTCTACATCTGAATCAAGGCATTGAGGAATCGTATCGAGAAATGCATTGGCAAAGTTAAAAGAACGACACTTGATTGAAGTCCGGATAATCTGCCTTATCGACTTCTCATCTCCCTCAAATCGATCACAAGAAGTCATTCGAGAAGAGGCCCCATTAAAGAGCGCCTTCATTAGGTCAGCTGAGTTTTTATAAACATAATGTTCGATCAGCTTAAACCAAGTATTAACATCTACCTGTTTTCCCTCAAGAGACCTCAAGAAGGCGATCGCGAGATCAAACTGATTGAAACCAGCTAAGTCCTCTAAAACAAACTCTATCTTTTCCTTATCTAACTCTCGACCTTGAATCACTTTGAGCAATACTTTAGCCAATTTATCTTGAGAATCCACAAGAGCTGGTCGTAAAAAGGAACAAAGCATGTCTAATGAAACAAAAGGAGCAAATTTTGTCGCTAAAAACTCTATGACAAAATGGTATTGCTTTTCATCATTTGCTTTGGTCAAAATAGCATTTACTTCCAGCCCAATATCTATATTTTCCTTGTCTAAATCACGAGCTTGCATCACGTTGATTAGCTCAATAGCTAATTTCATCTCTGAGTTTTCAAGAGCTGTCTGTAAACATAAGCTGAGTTTCTCTAATGCAATCAAAGGGGCAAATTCGGAAGTTAAAAACTGCATTGCAAATTGATATTGTTTCTCTTGGGTTGCTAAAAATAATATAATGGTTGCTTGGTTCTCACTTAGCTGTGTCAATTGTCGCATACTCACAAACGCATCACCAGAGTTTCTCTTTTTAAGAGCTTCGAGGATACCTCCAAAATGATCGATCTCTAACCTGGGATCCTTATTGTCAATATCTTGGCCTACATTACGATCGTCATTGTGATTCTCTTCACCCCCAGCTGGTACCCCTTCATTCTCTCTCAATCGATGAGCCGCAGTCAAGGTAGAAGTGACGTCTGAGCGTGCAGGAGATGGGGATGGAACTTCCACGTCTTCATTATCTTTATCAGACGATCTATTCTCATACCTCAATCCATTATTAAGGCATGCAAAAGTTCTCCCCATTTCACGAAAACGGTAGAATTGATCATTCGAATCATCAGTTTCTACAATTGCTCTTCTAACCGCTATTCTCCTAGGGTAATGTGTGGGTGAAAATGGTTTTTGAGGTATCTGCTCTGCCTGACTCTCTTTCTCAGCGGACTCAGAACCTGCTTGCGTGCCCGCATGGGCTATTGCCAACTCAGTTTGCTGTTGGACATGAGAAAGGTCACAAAGAGCTGCCCCAGCTTGCATGTCTTTTGTTGAGACTTCCTCCGAGGCTTGATCATCCTTCGAGCTAAACGCTGCGGCGGTTTTCGCGCTTGCCTCATCGAGTTCTGAGCCGAATTGCGAAGAGGCATCCACGTGCACCATCTTGCGATGAAAACCTCCCTTTCCAGGCTCCGTCGGTGGATCAACAGGGAAAGCCGCCCCCTCTGCAATGCGTCGTGGCTCCATCTGATGATCATCTAGGTATGCTTCAGTTCGAGCGGGAGAAATTTCTTCAACGCCCTCACAAGGATAAGAGCCTATTTGTGTGGCAGCATTCGCTATTGCAAGCTCAGTTTGCTGTAGGGCATGAGAAGGATCGGGAAACGCTGCTTCCACCTGCACATCTTTCGTCGAGACTGCAAGGAAAGCTCCAACATTTATAGGGACCATCTCTGTAGCTACTTGGACTCCTTTGCTCCTTAAATACCTATTAAACTTTTCTAATTGCTCAATAAGCGAAGCTTCTTCCACGCTTGCTTCAGCGATGATTTGCTGCCTTAACTGAGACTCATTTTCTTGTATGGTTCCGAGCTGCCTAAGGCGCTCTCTTACATGGGTATTAAACTCCGCCATTTGTTCAATGAGCTGAGCTCTTTCCAATTCTGCTTTATGAATGATTTGCTCTCTTAATGCAGGTTCATTTAGAGTTGAAACGGATACAGACCTTGATGTATTTAGAGACAAGATACGCCTAGCGACAACCATGACAGCGAGCACACTTGAGTATGCGCAAGCTGTTTTGAAGTCTAGAAAGCGATTTGAATGAAGTGCAACGTACGCTAAGGCAGACGTAGTAGTGATATAAATGACTGTCGCATCAATGACAACATCTATCCAAGAATGTTCTTCTGAGAGTGGATAAAGGGCAGGTAGGAAAGCCGCGGCAGCTGCCCCTAAAAGGGCATCCTCCGCTTTCAATCCAGGAAAATAGGTGATCAAACGGGTTTTTGATGCCAGAAGCCCACCCACACAAATCAGAGAGGGCTCAACCCACTTTGCAAGGTGATGTTTAGGAACAATTGACTGCATAATTCAAATATCCACTATCAAGTTGCGCCCATACTACGCCTCCTCAATATTAATCGAAAACCTATTTATAAATTTAATCCTATAAACTTTGTGCGACAAAATGTTATTGGAGAGAAAACCGCAGGTCAAATCTCGATGAAAATTGTCCATATCGCTTCAGAACTCACACCTATCGCTAAGGTAGGCGGACTTGGAGATGTGATCCAAGGTCTTTCCAAAGCTCTGATCAAAGAAGGGGACGATGTTGAAATCATTCTCCCCTTTTATAAGCAAATCGATAAGAAGTGTTTGAAAGACTTGGAAGAGGTCAAAAAAAATGCTTGGACAGCAAGAGCAGATGGACTCCCTTTAATTCTGATCGACTTTCCCCCAGGAAAAATCTATGGAGAGAAAAAAGATCTTCCCCGTTTCGTAAACTTTTGCAATGAAGCGCTCAACTTTTTAGTCGAACGCAAAGTCTCGATCGATATTCTTCACCTCCATGACTGGATGACTGCGATTTGCGCCCCCCTAGTAAAAACCCATTATAAGCACCTAATTCGAGGGGTCGTGACGACCATTCACAACATCGCCTACCAGGGGATCTGCACGAAAGAGGAATTCAAGCAATTAGCGATTCCAGAAATTCAGATGGAAGAGCTCCAAGATCCCAAAAGGAAAGATTCGATTAACTTGCTTAAAGGAGCGCTTATTAACTCTCACCAGGTAACGACTGTTTCTCCAACCTATGCAGAAGAGATCCAAGTCGAACAAGGACGTGGTCTTGAGCCCACACTGAAAACATATCATAGTAAAATCACAGGGATTCTCAATGGGATCGACACCGAGTTTTGGAACCCCGAGTGCGACACCTTTCTCGGAGAAACCTATATTCCAAACCCATCGGAAATTGACAATGTTCTCAAATCAAAAAAAACAAACCGAAAAGCCCTCAATAAGGTGATCCACAAAGAATTTGACTCTACCCCCCTTTTTATCGCTGTGACACGCCTTGTTCACCAAAAGGGTCCCGAGCTCATTGAAGCTGGAATCGAGCATGTCCTGCAAAAAGGGGGACAGTTTATTCTGCTCGCCTCCACTCCCGACCCAGCCTTGAAAGATGAGTTCTACGCGCTCCAAGAAGCCTACCGCGACAACCCTCATGTCTACTTCTTTTTTGCATTCGATGAACCCCTCTCCCACCTCGCTTTTGCCGCAGCCGATGCCATCCTTGTGCCCTCCCTATTCGAGCCCTGCGGCTTAACCCAAATGATCGCACTGCGCTACGGCACCATCCCCATCGTCCATAAAGTGGGCGGACTAAAAGACACCATCTTTGATATCGATAATGACATAATTCCCAAAGAAAAACGAAATGGTTACACCTTCGATGAACCCACAGCAAGCAGCCTCAAACGGTCCATCGACCGCGCCTTTGAACACCTCACCAATGACAGAGAAAAATGGCTCCTCATGATCGAAAATGGGCTAAGCCAAGATCTCAGCTGGGACCACTCAGCGAGTCTTTATCGCAGCCTCTATGACAAAATCACCCAAGCCCAATAGGCTGAAGTAGCACAACCACCCTATCATTAGTCTGATCACTAACTTGAATCGATTGCGCAATCTGGAATCCACACTTCCTTGCTAACTTTTCGAATCCATCAGAAGTGTAATAAGTATTTAAAACGTACTTCAAACCAGGGTTAGATGGTAGATTTAGATCAGACCTAAATGTCGTTCCCAAAGAAAAATCTTCTCTTTCTACTCCTATAAGGGGATCTAAAGCGCGTTTTACATTTTCTGAGTACATTTTTCCACTTGGTATCGCGAAGCTAACAATAAGCTGGTCCTCAATAGCTTTCGCCTCCCTCCGCTTATTTAGTAAAAACTGTTCGGCATGAGAGGGCTCTAAAACTGGGATTAAGCGCAAAGCATAAGTGAACAACATTTGATACTTTAATCCTAATGCATCGATTTTAAAAGGATCTAATGGGACTGTTGGGAAAGTCGCTCTTTGCAGATTTTGTAGCGGTTTTTGAGAAAAATCGAAAGAGTTGAAAATCTACATATACCTAAGTATAGGAGATTTGCAAAGATTTTGATTTTGCCAAAAAAGGTGCAAAATGTGTGAGGATGGAATTTCCCAACAGTCCCCTAATGCATTTGCTAAATAGAAATCTATTTGAAGTGAGCCTGGCATAAAGAATTCCGTTGCAAAAGTTGCAACAGATATGGCTGTACTATTAATGTCTGTACCAATACAGCCTCTGGGTTTATTGCCAACAGCAGTTAAATAAAAAAGCAAGTTAAATAGTGCTTGACCATTCCAACAGCCAACTTCGTGCAACAAGGTACTATCGTTTATAAGTGGGGCAATCAGAAGAGCGGCTGCTGCTGCCCACATTCCGCAAGTAACGGCAGGCTTTTTTTATTTTTAACAAAAGTAGAATCAAAACCTCTCAAAAAAAATTTGCTATGCAATGGAGATCTCTCTACTATGTACCTTGTAAAATTATTGCAAGGTAGAGCGTTATGGTAGAAGAAGCAGATCTTTCAAAGGATGAGTATTCTAGTAAAGACCTAGATCATCTTGGTTTAGTTGCAGGGATGTGTCGACAGCTAGGTGTTGGGCAGATCATCGATGAGATTCTCCCTCCGGACCCAAGATCGACAATCACAGCAGGAGAATGCTGTGAACTCATGTGCATCAATGGGCTAGGGTTTACTTCCCGTCCTCTGTATCTGGAAGCCCAGTTTTTTAGTACCAAAGCTGTTTCCCGCCTACTAGGCCGTCGTTTATCAGCAGAAGAAATCACAGATGATCGTTTGGCTCGCACACTAGATGCGCTTTACAAAGCTGGATGTGATCGAGTATTTAAAGAAATTGCTAGCCGGGCTGTCACTCGATTTAATATCGATACACGCTTTCGGCATCTTGATACGACCAGTATGCATGTTCATGGAGCGTATGATGGACACAGGTATGAAGAAGGTATAGGTCTCATCGAATTTGGCCATTCGAAAGACAGCCGCCCCGATCTCAAGCAATTTATGGTTTCCCTAATGAGCAGTTCTGATGGAGATGTCCCTCTTTTGGCAAAAACTATATCTGGAAACACCTCTGACAAAACACATTTTCAGCAAACCCTTAAACAGTTAGGGCAGCAGATTGAAGAGTCCAATTGTGAAGCTTACTATATTGCCGATAGCGCTCTGTTTACAAAGCCGTCACTGCAAGCGCTATCTGATCAAGTGCTATGGATCTCTCGCCCACCTTCTTCCTTGAAATCGGTCAAACAAGCTTGCGCGGATACAGATCAATCAGAGATGGAACAGCTTGCAGAAGGGTACTTTGGGAAAGAGGTTGATAGTGAGTATGAAGGCGTGAAACAGAGATGGCTCATCGTATATTCTGAAAAAGCCTATGCAAGGGAAAAGAAAACACTCTGCAAACGAATAGCCAAATCAGAAAAATCCGCCTTGAAAGAGCTCAAAAAACTCAAAGCCATGAAGTTCTCTTGTGAAAAAGATGCTAGAGACGCAGCAGAGCGTTTGAGTAAAAAGCAGCCGTATCACTTTTTAGATCAGATTGTTATAGAGAAGCAAAACCATACAGGAAAACGGGGGCGGCCCACAAAAGGGGCTGCAACGACACACACCTATCGATTAAATGGTCAATTTTTGATTGATAAGCAAGCTCAAGCAGAGAAGGAGTCTCGAATAGGAAAGTTTGTCGTTGCGACCAATGAACTAAATACAGAGGCTTTGAAAACAGAAGATCTGCTCATCCACTACAAAGAGCAACAATCAGTAGAGCGAGGATTTCGATTTCTTAAAGACCCCTTCTTCTTATGTTCCTCAGTATTTTTGAAAAAAGAAACAAGAATCGTAGCTCTAGGGATGGTTATGTGCCTCTGTTTGCTGATTTACATGTTGACACAGCGACTTATCCGAGAAAAACTCAAAAATCGAAATCGTACGCTTCCTAACCAATTAGGTAAACCCACTCAAAGACCGACACTGCGTTGGATTTTTCAAGTATTTGAAGGTGTACATGTGATCTACCATAGAATGGATAAGCAACTGCGGACAGTGGTTGCAAATGTAAAAAGCTTTCATCGAGAGGTTTTAAATCTGTTAGGAGGAGTTTTTGTAACCATTTATGACACTGGGTAGGATTGGTAGTCATTTTATCCATTTATCGTTTGAAGCAGAAAAGTTCGTGTGGGATGAGAAAGGAGCCTGCCCGAATGCGATATTGGGCCATACAAAAAATAGTTCAAACTACATTTTTAGAGACTCAAAGGCGGTTGACAGTAGATCTAAAGGGTTCATCTCTAATTAGCTTTGCAATATCTTCAAAAAAAGAAATTTGTCGACTCGCACTTGCGGAATGTGGGCTGCTGCATCCTTTTCATCATTTAAAAGCGCATAGCTTGCCACTTTTTTGTCGAGCTTTGGGAGAGCAGTCAATTTACCCAGCATCGTTTTCCCTTCTGATATTTGATCAAAAATCGCACTTATTTCATGTAAATTATCTGAGGGAAAAGGAGTGCTTCTTGTTAAGGGCAACCCCACATCTTTTCTAAGCCAGACAAGCTCTGTAGGGTTAACCACATACTGATCTTCAGAAGGCGTGTCGATTAATCTGTCATTTTTAAGCAAACTATTCCCAAATATCTGTGCAATGGCAACAGATTTATAGCTCAGCTCATCAAATCGTGTTGGAAAGCCCCCTATCCCTGATGGAAAAGGACCTGGATAACCATTTTGTTTGGCTGCCGCTTCTACTGCAGCAAGCTTTGCATTACTGCTAGCATGTGGATCGACTTGCAACTCAAAACTACTCACTGCTACTTCGAGAAAACCATCATAATATTTCTCAGCTTTGTGCTCATTTTTACTTTCATTTAAATCAATAAACCTTCGCTTAGAAAGGTCCCCAAAGTGGCGCTTCGATTCATAGGAAACAGCATAAGAAAAGAGTGCACCATATGAGCTATTATGATGTGCGAAACTTGTAAAATACCCACAAGCTGTATGGCAATAGCTAATTCTAATACTAGTCAAGAGAACCCCCTTCTCTTAAAGTTAATATAAATTTCCAAAAATAATATCATTTAAATTGATATTATTTAATGGAATTGATTTTTTGAAAAATTGATGTCGGCTATTTACAGTTAGTTAAAAGCAGTAAGCACTTGAGAAGCTTTTTCATGAACTTTTTGAGAAAGAGAGTCTTTCTCACGTGGTAAAGAAGCGCTTTGCTCTTTTTTCATGATGTTCTTTCTCTTAATCTCTTGAACTTTTTCTGGAGAAAAGGGTTGCGCTGGCTTGGCTTGGACACGCTGCATCAGCTCATCCCAACCTGGCTCTCCTTTAGCTGGCAATTGCGAAGGAGCAGTGCCAAAAGGGGCCTTTTTTTCCCATAAAAAGCGGCTTGGCGCTAGGAAAAATGGCGCTCTAGCAGATAGATTCATTTGGGTGAAACTCAACATATCTTTTACCTCATATGCTTCTTGCCTAAGCATTGTAGTCACTTTAAACATCTGAATCAAGCCCGATTATGCAGGAAAGTTCTGCGACTTCACTATTTCTTTGCATCAGATTGGCTAAGAAAGCCCCCTTTGACTATACTCACCTCTATGCCGATGTACTCAAAAAACAGTTTGGAACTGCTGCGTCAGACAATCGACCTAGTTGAGGTCGTCTCTGCCTATGTCGATCTTAAGCCCTCGGGGAGCACGTTCAAGGGGCGCTGCCCATTCCACGATGAGAAAACGCCCTCATTTATGATCCAGCGCGGGGATTCCCACTACCACTGTTTTGGATGTGGCGCCCATGGGGATGCCATTGCCTTTTTGATGAACTACATGAAAATGAGCTTCATTGAGGCAATCGAGAGTTTGGCAGACCGCTTCCAGGTGCCACTGGAAGAGGTCGCTGCAGACAAACAGTCATTCGGTCCAAAAAAATCGGACATGAAAGAAGCCCTCCGCACAGCCATGGAGTTTTACCACTACTACTTGCTCCACACAGATGAGGGACATGCAGGACTCAAATACCTCTATAAGCGGGGTCTTGATCTCGACTTTATCCGCCTCTTCAAAGTGGGTCTTGCTCCCAAGAAAGGGGCGATCTTTGCCAAGGCGATGCAACACCAAAAGCTCCGCGTGGATGTCATGGAAGAAGCCGGTCTTGTCAAAAAGCTCGACTCTGGGAAGAAGCGGGTCTTTTTTTCCGACCGCATCGTCTTTCCCATTCTCGACTATGCGGGAAGTCCAATCGGTTTCTCCGCGCGAAAAATGAATGAAGAGACCTTTGGCCCGAAATACATTAACTCTCCAGAAACCCCTCTCTTTAAAAAGTCACAAACCCTCTATGGCCTTTCATTTTCAAGGCGGCGCATTGCAAAAGAAAAGCGAGCGATTATTGTTGAAGGACAAATTGATGCGCTCCGCCTCATTCAAGAGGGGCTCAATATCACTGTTGCGGGACAAGGAACGGCTTTTACAGAAGAGCATGTGAAGGAACTCATGCAGCTAGGGGTTACCACCGTCTACTTAGCCTTTGACGGAGACTCTGCAGGGGAGCAAGCTGCATCAAAAATTGGACACCTATTTCAAAAAGAAGGGATTGATGTCAAAGTTGTCCACATCCCCCATGGACTCGACCCCGATACCTTTATGAAAGAGCATGGTCCTACCGCTTTTAGAACCCTTTTAGAAAAAGCAGAAGATTACCTGAACTTCCTGACTGCGTATCTCGGACGGGATGTCGACCTCTCTTCTCCTTCTCAAAAGAACCACCTCATCCAAACCATCGTCAAGCGCATACGGAGTTGGGAACACCCGTTGATGGTGCATGAAAGCCTAAGAAAGCTCGCACAAATTACACAAGTCCCTGAGAAGCTCATTTGTGAAGAGCAAAATGGGGTAAAGCGAGAGGTCTACGTACGCAGTTATGGAAGTGTCTCGGAGTCTCAGGTTAACCCCGACCGCATCTTGGAAACTGACCTTCTCCGCTGGCTCTTTTTAATGGGTGAATCAAAGCCAGCTTTGGTGACACTGATCCAAAACAACCTGCGACCAGAGCATTTCTATACAGCGTCATGCCGAAGCCTCTTTTCACACTACTTCACCTCAGAAAACCCCTCTGATCTTTTAACTCTAGCCAGTCAGTTTGAAAGTGCAGAAGAACAACTGGTCTTTTCTGAAATCATCCAAAAAAAAGTCAACCAAGAGCGCGCTGAAGAAGGAGTTGAAGAGACTGTGACAAAACTTTTGCAGCGTCATTGGCTCCAGGAAAGGGAAAAAATCAAAGTCCAAATCCACTGTGGACAATGCTCGGATGAAGAAATCCTTGAGCTCGCGAAAAAATTTGATAAAATCAAAGCAACTCCGCCAGTTATCAAAAAAGAATCGGAATAACTATGACACAAGTGATCTATTTTGCTGCAACGATTGGAGCGATGCTCCTTTTGCTCTTTTCGGTTCTCTTTTACTCTTTTAAAAATGGGATTTCTCCCATGCCGACATCGAGCGTCGTGAGAAAAACTCTCATGAAGAACTTACCAGAGTTAAAAAAAGGGAGCGTGATGGACCTCGGCTCTGGGTGGGGCAATCTCATTTTTCCCCTTTCCGAAAAGTATCCAAAGCGGCAGGTATTGGGTTACGAAAACTCTCCTCTCCCCTTTTTATTTTCTTTCTTGCTGCAAAACCGATCGAACTTAACGATTTCACCTCGATCATTTCTAGGCCAAAACCTAGAAGAAGCCAGTCTCATCGTTTGCTACCTCTACCCCAAACTCATGAAAAAACTGAAAAAGAAACTCGAAAAAGAGCTCAAAACAGGGACATGGGTGATCAGTCACACGTTCGCGGTTCCTGGGTGGAAGCCAAAAAAGACAATCGAAGCGGATGATCTTTACCGCACAAAGATCTACTTCTATAGGATTTGAATTTTTCCGAAATCTAGTAGGACTGCAAACTGAGAAAAGACCGCTTGGAGTAAAGCAATGCGGTTCGCTTGAATTTTGGGATCATCATCCAAAATCTTCACTTCATCAAATAACACTGCCAGCGGATCTTGAAGCTTTGCTAAAAGCTCAAAGGCAGCTTGATAATCCCTCTCTCTAACTGCGGCCTCAATTGGAGCCTTAACATCTTGAAGGGTGTCAAAAAGCGCTTTTTCTGCAGACTCACTCAGAAGAGCTTCAGACAACTTTTCTTCTTTTGTCTGCTTTGCAATTTGACCCTTTGCCCGCTTATAAACCTGCATGAGCGCCTCAAAATGGGATCCTTTTCGGAAGGTATGAAGGGCATGAGTTTTGAGATATTGATCATAGGGATCAATGCACTTACCTTGAAGAGAAGCGGCAATTTCGTCCTTCTTAAATCCGTAATCTTCATACACCTTCTTTGCGCGCGTTGTCAGGTAGACAAGAACCTCATCAACTAGAGCTTCTTTATCTTGAATGTGATCAAAAAAGGTGCACCCTCTTTCCAGAATTGCGTCAAGGTCAAGACTCCATTTGTTTTGCACTAAGAGTTTGATGATACCGATCGTTTGTCGGCGAAGCGCATAGGGGTCACTCGATGATGTCGGTTTTAGCCCCACACTAAAATACCCGAGCAAGTTATCCAGCTTATCTGCAAGACTGACAATCGCTCCAATATCGCTCTGTGGCAAAGGTCCTCCCTCGTACTTCGGCAGCCAATGCTCTTCAATGGCAATGGCAACATCAGATGCTTCTTTTTGATGTTCAGCATAGTGGCGACCGATTGTGCCCTGTAATTCGGGAAACTCTTGAACGAGTTGTGTTGTCAGATCAGCTTTGGCAAGGATCGCCGCACGGACAACATGATCTTCCTTCTTAAATTTTAGCGCCTGGGCAAGAGTGACAGCAAAGTGTTTGATTCGATCTCGTTTATCAGCAACAGTTCCGAGATCTTTTTGAAAAATCACATTAGAAAGCTTAGCTCCAAAATCATCGAGAGATGATTCTAGGTCTTGGTGATAGAGGAAAGCTCCGTCAGCGAGACGGGCAGAGAGAACGCGCTCATTCCCCTTTTTAATCGTCTCATTGGGTTTATTGTCTGCAGTGATCACGAAGAGGTTTTTAAGGGCTCCATTCTGCTCTTTTAGAGGGAAATACCTTTGGTGCTCTACCATCTCAGAGGTGAGGACTTCTTGAGGAACATCGAGAAACTTAGGATCAAAAGAAGCATAGGTCAGTTCAGGCCATTCACACAAATTGAGAACTTCTTTCAGCACTTTACTCTTTTCAAGTGCAATGGTCTCTGTCTGCTTCTCAATCTCTTCAAGCTGGCTGAGAATGTTCTCCTTACGCGCTTCCACATCAACTTCTACCTGATGCTTTCTTAACTCTGAAACATAATTAGAAGGGTGTGTAATTGTGCACTCTTTTTTGTCGCGCTGCCTATGCCCCACTGAAAAGCTGCCAGAAGTAATCGATGCCATTTCAAAGGGAATCACTTCAGAGCCATGCATGGCAACAATCCACCTCAAGGGCCTTGCATAAGAAACATTCAGAGAGCCCCAACGCATTTTTTTGGGGAAGTTGAGATTCCCAATCAGCTTGGGTAGCTCGGATTGGAGCATCTGAAACGTGGTGACTCCCTCATTTTCAAGGGTCGCAACGAGATACTCGATATTCTTAATCACCTCGATCTGGAGCTCTGTAACCTCCCCATTCTTGACTTCATTTAGTGACGGCGGGTGTTCCAAGCCAATTGAAGAGAAAAAGCCCTGCCCTTGTTTAGTGATGGCTCCTCTTTCATCATAAACCATCGATAGAGGAGGTCCTTTCTTCTTCTCTCTCTTCGTTTCACTTCCAAAGCTAAGCTCTTTAACAATCACAGCAAGCCGTCTTGGAGTGCTGTAAGTTTCAATAGCGCCATATTTCAGCTCATAGCTTTCTAAAAGTGCGCGCATGGCCTCCTTTAAGTTGTTTGAGCCAATCGGAACAAAGGTCGCAGGCAGCTCTTCTGATCCAATTTCAAGCAGGAAATCCTCGCGCTCTTTTGGATCGCGCTCCATTTGGGACAGTACGGCTGCTCCATTTCCATTTTCCGCTTCAGGTTTAAAGAGAGGAAAGCCCATCTTTTCGCGCGAAGCGAGATACTCAGTCGCTGCGAGTTTTGCGAGCTCGCGAACGCGGGCAATGTAACCTCCCCTCTCTGTAACTGAGAGGACACCGCGCGCTTCAAGCATATTAAAAGCGTGTGACGCTTTGATCACAAAGTCATATGCCGGGAGCGGGAGGTGACACTGCGCGAGATTTTTCGCTTCTTTTTGGAAGTCTTCAAAGTGACGCGCCCACATCTCGGTCGATGCATGGTGGAAGTTGTAGTGGCTCCACTCCACCTCACTGCGGTGAAAGATATCGCGATAGGTCAGTTTTTCATCCCACTGGATGTCAAAAATGTTATTTACGTTTTGCAAAATCATCGCAAGGCGCTCTAACCCATAGGTGAGCTCTACGGTGATAGGCCTTAGGGGCATTCCGGCTATCGACTGGAAATAGGTAAACTGAGTCACTTCCATTCCATCGAGCCACACTTCCCATCCAAGCCCCCAGGCGCCCAGAGTTGGCGACTCCCAGTCATCATGGACAAAACGGATATCGTGGTCTTTTATGGGAAACCCAATCGCTTCAAGAGACTGCAGATAAATCTTTTGAATGTCCAGGGGTGAGGGCTTCATGATCACTTGAAGCTGGTGAAAAAGCTGAACTCGGTTCGGGTTATCACCAAAGCGCCCATCTTGAGGGCGGCGCGAAGGTTCGACATAAACCGTGGAGAAGGGCTCAGGACCAAGAGAGCGCAGAAAAGTAGAGGGATTGAAAGTCCCCGCGCCCACTTCAATATCGTGACCTTGGACGATCGCGCACCTTTGATTTGCCCAAAAAGTGGTAAGCTGACTAATAATTTGTTGAAATGTTAACATATGTTTCTACAATATATGTGAGCCTTTTACTATCCGTAAAGGGAAAAAGCTACCATCGAAAAGTCTCATGTGAGATCATTGCCGCATGATAGAATTTTGTTCACTTCTTCCAGCGCAGTTAAAAAAAGCCTTTAAAGACAAAGGACTCCCTACATACAGGGCGCAGCAACTTCTTGAGTGGGTCTACAAAAAAGGGGTCTTGGATTACGACAAGATGACCAACCTTCCTCAAGCGCTCAGAAGTGAGCTTGAGAAGAGCATGCTCCTTCCTGCTTTGAAAAGAGAAAACGTGCTCGAATCCAGTGACAAAGAGACAACAAAGTTTCTATTTAAACTCAAAGGAGGAGAGCTTGTCGAAACCGTCTTGATCCGCTCGGGAGGAAGACGGACGGTCTGTATCTCCTCTCAGGTTGGGTGCCCTGCGCGCTGCGCATTTTGCGCATCGGGGAAACAAGGCCTCATTCGGAACCTCAGCGCAGCAGAAATCGTCGAGCAAGTTCTCCAAGTGAATCTCTACCTCAAAGAGAAAAATGAGTCAGTCTCCCACCTCGTCTTTATGGGGATGGGCGAACCATTAGAAAACCTTGAGGCGGTGCTCCAAGCGCTCAAAATCTTCCTTTCCCCTGACACCCTTAACCTCTCATCGCGAAAAGTCACCATTTCCACTGTCGGTGTCATCGAGGGAATTGATCGCCTACTCGACGAAGGACTCAATGTCAACTTAGCCCTCTCCTTGCACGCGCCGAATCAACACCTCCGAAAAAAAATCATCCCTTATGCACGAAAGTATCCGCTCGATGATCTGCTCAAGTCAGTAGAGGAATATGGTGTACAATCTAAGCGAGATGTCACTTACGAGTACATTTTGCTAGCAGGGATTAATGACAGCATTGGACACGCTAAGGAGCTCGCTCACTTGCTGCGAGGAAAGCAATGTTGTGTAAACTTAATCCCCTACAACCCGGTTGATGGTCTCAAACTCAAGCGCCCCGCAAAAGACGCGATTGAAGAATTCCGCTCCGCGCTATTTGAAAGTGGAGTCCGCAGTACGCGCCGCTATACAAAAGGAAAAGACATTGATGCTGCTTGCGGCCAACTTGCGTTAAAGAATCAAAAGCGGTATAAAGAGCAAACTCAAAACATTCGGATAGGTTCATGAGAACTGAAAGTATCGACTCAGTTATCAGAGGAGCATTACCTGTGAAATCGCCACTTTTCCTGACAATTGGCCGCATTTTTATCAGCCCCATTTTCCTCATCTTTTATCTCAAATATCAGCAGCTGGGACTGAGCCTGAGTGTGCTACCCTTTGTCCTGATGTTTTTACTTGCAATCTCCGAAGTCACAGACTTTTTGGATGGATATCTCGCGAGAAAGTTTAACCATGTAACAGAGCTCGGTAAAATCTTAGATCCTATGGCTGATAGTATTACAAAACTCACCATACTTCTTACCCTTACTCAGGGACTCATTGAGATCCCTCTTTTACTCGTTTTTGTGTTTATCTACCGAGATGCAATGATCAGCACATTAAGGACAGTTTGCGCGATGAGAGGTGTCACTCTAGCAGCAAGAACAAGTGGTAAAATTAAAACTGTGCTACAAGCGCTCTCTATTTTCTTGATTCTCGGACTGATGATCCCCTACGCAAATGGCGCCCTCTCACTCGTCCAGCTCCAAACTGCATCCTTTTATATCATACTTGCAGGAGCCCTCTACACACTCTTTTCTGGTGGTGAGTATATTTACTCCAACCGCGCGTACATCAAAGAGGCGTGGTCAAAGGATTCTACAAACCAATAAAAACCCCTTCCGTTTTTCCAAAAAATCCGCTAATTTAGACCATCAAGTTAGAGAGAAAAACCATGAGTGCTGGGTCAAAATTTCATAAGAAAGTCTACAAGAAACTGGAAGCATCCCCCCTTCCTTCTTCAATCCCCTCATTCTCTCATGAAGCTGCCACAAAAAAGATCATTCCTTCGATTGCAACAACAGGAATGAGAGAAGAGTTTACAAAGACCTTTCTCCCCATTATGATCGATGTTTTCGAAATGCGCCAAATGATCGACACCTACAAAACAGAAAGCAATGCTCCTTCGATCCCACTTGGAAAAGAGACAAAGTCCCCCAAAGAGATCCTAAAAAAACTGGAAGAAAGGCAAGCGGATATTGAGGAAGCGCGTCGCTGGTGTGATGGGGTGATTTTACAAATTGCAAAAGGGATCGAAGAGGCAAAAGAAGCTCTTGCGATCTTAGAGGAAAACACACAAGCGGAAAAACCTAGCCTCTTAAAAGGGACTGTTGGGAAAGTCCATTCTCACAGCGTTTGCGCATTTTTCGTCAAAATCAAAAGTTTTTCAAATTCCCTATACTTAGGCATATGCGAATTTTCAAAACTTCCAATTTTGCTCGAAAACTGCTACAAAATCTGCAAAAAGCGACTTTCCCAACAATCCCTAAAACGCCTCTTAAAATTAGGAAAAAAATGAATCTCCCCCCCCCTAAAAGTGACACCCTATCTCCCATGATGGCGCAGTGGTATGCCTGCAAGAAAAAAGCGAAAGATGCTCTCCTACTTTTCCGCCTAGGCGATTTTTACGAAGCCTTTTACGAAGACGCTGTGATCTTGTCTGAAGAGCTCGATCTCACCCTAACAAAACGGCAAGAGGTCCCAATGAGTGGGATCCCCGCCCATGCAAGTGAAGGATATGTTCAAAAGCTCGTTGAAAAGGGCTTTTTAGTAGCGATTGCGGAGCAGGTAGAAGATGCGAAACAAGCTAAAGGGCTCGTCAAAAGAGATGTTGTAAAAACGATCTCCCCTGGAACAGTCCTTTCTCCAAACTTCCTTTCTGAAAAAAAAAACAACTTTTTTGGATGTATTGCTCAAGTCAACACGATTTTTGCGCTCGCTTTGCTCGACCTTTCTACTGGTGAGCTCCGCGTCATCGAAGTTGAAAGCATGCGTGAACTCTATGACGAACTCGTCAGTCGGTCTCCAGCAGAAATCCTCATTTCGAAAAAAGGGATGAAAGCCTTAGAAGAGGGGCTAAACACTCTTAGAAAAAGCAAGCGATTTCGGTTAAACGTAAAAGAAGACTGGCATTTCGATATCAAAAATAGCTACCAGTTTTTAAGTCGCCACTTCAATGTCCACTCCCTTGATGGCTTCGGACTTAAAGGGAAAGTCGCCGCCCCACAAGCCATTAGCGCCCTCCTTTCCCATGTTCAAGATGAACTCACCTTTTCTATTGATCACGTCCAAGGAATTAAAGTCGATCATCTATCCTCCTACATGGCCATTGACCAAGCGACACAATCCCACCTAGAAATCATCGAGCCCCTCCATAAGGAAGGGCAAGGGCTCACTCTCCTCAGCCACTTAGACCACACCTCTACCGCTATGGGTGGACGCCTCTTTAAATCCTGGGTCTCACATCCACTCAGAGATGTAAGCGCCATCCAGAAGAGGCAACAAGCTGCAAGTGAACTCATCGCAAACCCCAACGCATTGACCTCTCTCACCGCTACCCTAAAGCAAATCCGCGATATCGAGCGCCTCATCATGCGCGTCAAAACTGGCTACTCGAACCCCAGAGATCTCATTGCTCTCGCTCACTCCCTTGATGAGCTCCCCACTGTTTGCCAAGCGCTTACCCCCCTATCCGCCTCCCTAATTGTAGAGCTAAAAAACTCCTTCCCCGACTGCCAGAAAATCGCAACAGCAATCTGGAATGCAATAGCCCCTGAGCCCCCAGTCAAATTAGGTGAAGGGCACGTCATTCGGGAAGGCTTTTCTTCAGCGCTTGATGAACTCCGCGCCTTAAAGTCGAATAGCCAAGAATGGATTGCTCGCTATCAAGGGAGCTTACGCGAAGCTCATGACATCAAAAACCTAAAAGTTATTTACAGCAAAGCATTTGGGTATTGCATCGAAGTGAGTCGCGGTCAATCAAGCCGAATGCCGGAATCCTTTACTCGTCGCCAAACCCTAGTCAACGCCGAACGCTTTATCTCACCAGAGCTCAAAGAATATGAGGAAAAGATCTTAACCGCAGAAGATAAGATTCTGCGCCTGGAACAGACTCTTTATGGTGAAGTCAAAAACGAAGTTGCGAAGCATCAGAGCACCATTACATCAGCTGCTAAAGGAGTTGCCCTTATCGATGCCCTCCTGTCCCTTGCTATTGGAGGCAAAAGAGCCGGCTATGTCTGCCCCAAAGTTGATGACAGTGGTGAATTGTCCATCGTAGAGGGACGTCATCCAGTCATTGAAACAGCGCTAGATGGAGACACCTTTATCGCTAATGACTGTCACTTAAGCCAAAGAGACTCAGAACTCCTTCTTATTACAGGCCCAAACATGGCGGGAAAATCGACCTACATCAGGCAAGTGGCCCTCATCACCATCATGGCGCAAATTGGCTCCTATGTTCCCGCAAAGAGCGCAAAAATTGGTGTCGTCGACAAAGTCTTCAGCCGCATCGGAGCGAGCGATGACCTCTCCCGCGGACAATCGACTTTTATGATCGAAATGACGGAAACTGCCAACATCTTAAACAATGCCACGCCAAAATCGCTCATTATCCTCGATGAAATTGGGCGCGGCACAAGTACCTATGATGGGATTTCGATCGCTTGGGCGGTAGCAGAGCACCTACTCAAACTTCAAGGGGAGGGAGTGAAAACCCTCTTTGCCACCCACTACTATGAGTTAACCGAACTTACAAATGAATTTCCTGCAGTGAAAAATGTGAATGTTGCCGTCCACGAGGCCGATGATCAGGTGCTCTTTTTACGAAAAATTGTCGATGGCGCTGCCGATAAAAGCTATGGCATCCATGTTGCAAGACTCGCAGGGCTCCCCCACTCACTCATTAAACGCGCAAATGCTATCTTGCATAAACTTGAATCGACTCCCAAGTCCAACCCAAAATCACAGCAACTGACCCTCTTTTCAATGGAAAAAGAGGAGCCAAAAGAGTCGCCGATCACTGAAGAACTCAAGAAAATGGACCTCAATGGAACAGCGCCCATTGAAGCGCTTCAAAAATTGATCGAATGGCAAAGCACCCTCTCATGACCTCTTTTGACCCCTCCTCTCTTAGTAAAATGACCAAAGAGCCCGGTGTCTACCTAATGAAGGACGCCAAAGGCACCATTCTCTATATCGGCAAAGCAAAAAACCTTAAAAACAGACTCAAACAATACTTTCCAGAGAGCCATGATGGGCGCTTCATGGTCCCCTTTTTAACAGCACAAGTCTCAGCGATTGATACCATTGTCACCTTTTCGGAAAAAGAAGCCCTCCTGCTTGAGAATACACTCATCAAAAAGCATCAGCCCAAATACAACGTCCTTCTCAAAGATGACAAAACTTACATCAGCTTGACCATCAATCCCAAGCAAAACTGGCCGATGATCAAGCTCATCCGCTATCGAGGCAAACCCAAGGGGAACCTCCTCCACTTTGGTCCCTACACGAGCGCCTATGCAGCGAGACAAACCCTCGACCTGATGAGCCGTATTTTTAAGTTGAGACAATGCTCTGACCGAGAACTTAAAGGACGGACCCGCCCCTGCTTACTCTACTCCATGAAACGGTGTCTTGCTCCCTGTGTCGATAAATGCAACAAAGAAATCTATGACAAAGAGGTCAACCGCGCTATCGACTTTTTAAAAGGGCACGATCGTGAAACTGTCAAAACCCTAAAGAAGGAGATGCAAGAAGCCTCTGATACCCTCCAGTTTGAAAAAGCTGCAGCGCTTGCGACTACAATCAAACAAATCGAGCATGTAACTGAAGCGAAACAGTCCATTATTCGCGCTCGAGGCAAAGATTGCGATGTCTTTGCTCTCTACCAAGAGGGACAAAGACATCTCATCGCGCAGCTCATATTCCGTGATGGCAGCATGACAGGGATGGATAGTATCCTGTTTAACGAACTTGCATCAAGTGATGAAGAAATTTGGGAAACCTTTCTTATTCAACACTACCAAAATAAAGCAGCCCCCCCAGAGATCTTAATTCCAAAACATCTCCCTGAACAAAAACTCGTTGCAGAGATTATCCAAGCCCATATTCTCACACCTTCAAAAGGGGAAAAGAAAAAACTCGTCCAACTCGCAGAGAAAAATGCCGCTATCCTCTTTAACCGCAAACGCAATGAAGCCGAGTCTCTAGAAGAGAGCTTACTGGACCTTCAAGAGCAATGCTCCTTAAACACTCTTCCAATCCATATTGAATGCTTTGACACCTCAAACATTTCTGGCAGTGACTTAGTTGCCTGTATGGTCGGCTTTGAAAATGGCAAACGAGATAAAAAACGAACCAAGCTTTTTAAAATCCGAAATATCGATAAGCCCGATGACTACGGCGCACTTCAAGAGATCCTTTTTCGCCACTTTACCCGCGCAAAAGAGGAAGACCTCCTCCCCGACCTTGCAATCATCGATGGGGGCAAGGGGCAGCTAAAAGTGGCACTCGATGTTCTCAAAGAGCTCCGCATTGCATCGGTTGATGTCATTGGACTTGCAAAAGAAAAAGGGCGCCATGACAAAGGGATGACCATCGAACAAATCTTTGTTCCAGGAAAAAAAGAACCGATTATCTTGCCCTCCCGCTCCTCTACGCTCTTCTTACTCCAAAAAATTCGTGATGAAGCGCACCGCACGGCCATTACTTTTCATCGGAAGCGACGCACAAAGCGACTCATCCAAAGCGCACTCGATCAAGTCCCCGGCATTGGACCGCAAAAAAGAAAAGCGCTCCTCACGCATTTTGGCAGTGTCAAAAAGATCAAAGAAGCCACTCGTGAAGATCTCGAAGCTGTCCCCGGTCTAAATCAACGAGATATCGAAACCCTACTCGCTAAGCAAGCTTCACTTTAAGACAGAAATCCTTACTGTAGCCAAACTGACGGTAGAAGAGCAATCCCAGATCGTGTTGGATTTTTTCGAGTAGATCCTCCCTTAGCGTCGGGAGGTTTGCAATCACTTCTAAGCGATTCTTCTTGAGCACCACCACATCACTATCGACCGGATCATTGGGGAAAAGTTCATGCAGATAGCGATCGACATACCCTTTCACAAGCCCTTCCTCTGCATGTGCCCGACATCCC
Source organism: Simkaniaceae bacterium (assembly GCA_030149435.1). Classification (GTDB taxonomy): domain Bacteria; phylum Chlamydiota; class Chlamydiia; order Chlamydiales; family Simkaniaceae; genus JASBRR01. The sequence continues at coordinate 23,110 of JASBRR010000019.1, read as the reverse complement.
TTCATATGGAGCTCTAAATAGGTCGTTCGGTTTAAGCGAAATAATACGAAAAAACAGAGAGCACCAAATCCAAAAATTACAATCCCAAGCTTCTGAATAGGAGGCGCCTCACCTAAGAAAAAATCTCCTAAGTAACTTTGCATCGTTGGAGCGTAAGGAATCAAAATAAAAAAAGCTCCAGCAAGAAGAACTGTCAGCGTCACAAGAAATTGAATCGCTGAAAATATAAGGTGGCTTGTTCTCATCTAGATTTTCTTGAGGAATTTATAAATCTGCAGAAGAGTACTCACTTTCCTCTTCCTTCACCTCTTCAATACACGCCTCTTCCGTCTCAATCGGATGTTCGGGAATGAGCGACTTAAACACCACATGAACACATGCGACATGTAGCCCAGTTAAGCGCGTGATTTCTTCTGAAACTTTCGTTTGGATCTCTTCAGCCTTTTCAGGAATCGAGAGCCCATGAGCAACATTGATCTCAATCTTCACACTGACAGAGTGATTCTTTTGATCTTGCTCAACATGCACCCCTTTAATCCGCTCAGTCCCTTCTCGTCCTAGCAGATGATCGATCAAATTCCCCTCTAAAAGAGCCACACCTTCGATGTGTGCCAAACACTTGATGACTACAGACTGGAAAACGCGCGACTCAATATCGCGGACAAAAACAGTATCAGGGAGCTTAAGCTCTTTTGGGTCGATCTCTTTGAACTGCTCGTGCATGATTACCTTCCTTTAATTCAAATATCTTAAGCCCCATTCTATGCGATCTAGAGCGCAAGATCAAATCTTTTCTTTATAAAGATTGTCCTGGTGCGCGGAGATTTCCTCTAGCTCCAGCTGGCGGCCTCTTACCACCTGTAGGAGGGGTAGAAGTTGTGAATAAGGATTGGATCCCTTTAAAAATCATAAATCCAATTCCAAATACCACAGTTGCAATTGACGCGACAATCCCCGCCTTTTTCGCCATCTGCATAAAACAACACTCCTCATCACCACCAGCTTGGCCTCTAGAAGCCGCTTGCCCTGCAGAGGCAGGTGCTTGCGCAGCAGGAGCAGTCGCATTACCAGAATTTTGCTCTTTCAAGAGCGCATCCTTATGCCGACCAAAAATTTCAACCATTTGATCATGTGTAATCGTGCAGTTGCTATCTTGATGCTGAAGCTTTTCGGTCCAATCCCCCCGAAGTTTAGCTTGAGCCCCTGTTAATGGATTATTTTCATAGGGATCAGGAAGCTGAGTTGTCTCTTGCGTTGGAATCAAGCCTTCAGATTTATCAAGTGTGAGTTGAACAATGTCCCTTTGACAAACTGAACATTTCATTTTCTTCTGAACATTGCACTGTGCGTTAGTTGCCCAATCTGTTACGTAGAGGGTAAAAATGGCATACATATCGAACCGAGCTTGACAACGATCATCATGCTTAACAGGAACGCGCATATCAACTTGGCTCATAGAACACTTAATAGGGGATGTCGCAGACATGATTACCTCTCTTAAATCAAAAAAACTGCATCTATTAAACCCTCTAAAGTTTTTTTTATCAAGTTTTAGCCATGCCCTATCCGATTAATCCGGAATCGATTATATTATGGGGAAAAATCAGCAATTGAGATCCCAATGAATCCAGTACTCACGACATTAATCCCCTGCATCCTAGGCATGGTCTGTTCTCGCATTGCGCGGAAAAGGAATCGCCACCCCTTTGGGTGGTTTGTTCTAGGGGCGTTCTTTGGCATTTTTGGCCTTGTTCTCCTCTACGTGCTTCCCCCTAAGAAGGTCAAACAAGTCACTGAGCCAATTCAGACAGAGCCAGTAAAAGTTGAAGAAGAAGCCTTGCCAGAACCGGCAACACTTTGGTACTACCTCGATGAAGACAATAACCAATTCGGTCCGATGAGCTTCGACCTAATAGAGGACGCTTGGGAGGAGCAGAGGATTGGAGAAAAGACCTACCTCTGGAATGAATCAATGGAAGACTGGAAAACATTAGAATCAATTCCAGAAGTGCGCAAAAAACTTATGGAGCCCGAGCTGGCTGAATAGTCCAAACTATCTATTGAAGTCCGTTAAATCTATAGCATATAGAAAAAAGAGCCTCTGAAGCAAGCTTCAGAGGCTTAAAGTAAATCGACGGAAAAGTCAGAGTTACCAAGAAGCTTTAAAGCTACCTGGAATGAGACCACTGCTTGCCATTTCTCTAAAGCAAAGTCGAGAAACTTTGAACTTTCTGAGATATCCACGGCAACGTCCTGTGAGCTCACAACGATTGCGCAAGCGAATTTTTGAAGAGTTGCGCGGCATTTTGTTGAGCTTGATCATTGCCTCTAGCTTCTCTTCTTCTGAAACTGTAGGGTCTATGATCACCTTTTTCAGTGCCTGACGCTTTTCCCACTTGTGATTGACGAGTTTTTCACGTCGTTTCTGCTTTTCAATTGCTGATTTTCTTGCCATGATCTCTCTTGTTTTACTTTTTCTGTGCCGGACCTTTTTGCCGTTGCTTTCGATTAGGATCGCGCTTATTGATCACATAAAGGCGTCCTCGTCGTCTGACGATTTTATCTCCCTTACTGGGATCTGCTTTGACCGAAGCTTTAACTTTCATTTTGAATTCCCAAACTTTTAGCGAATAATTGAGCACTATACCTAATTTTAGAGTTAATGGCAACTATCAATAAGCCCTTTGTGGGAGCAAAGTTAAAATGGGACTGCTTAAGAAATTCCATCCACACACATTTTGCAACTTTTTTGGCAAAATCAAATTTTTTGCAAATCTTCACTTAGGGGATCCAAAAAAAAGTGGAGGGGGCACCCCCCACCCCTCGATCCCCTGTGCAACTTATCCCCTTGTTGCGCTAAAAGGTGACATTTTAACTTTGCTTAAAGGGGATGACACTTTAACATTGTACTTACACCAATAAGCCCTTCCCTTCTATTCTCATAAGGGAAGTTAAAGCTAACTGCGACGGTGTCAGTTAAAGTATAGCAAAGTGATTAAAGGTTAAAAAAGATGACTTCCTACTCCTCAGCATGTTCGAATAACAGCACTTTTCCCATTAAAGCAGAATTACAAAGGCAAATAAACTTCATAGAAAAGGCTCAGGGTCGAATGAGTCGCGATTTGGTTCCATTACTTGTAAAATATGCCACTTTGCTTTCAGATGAGAAAGACTATCACCTAGCTATAGGATTTCTTCAAAATGCGCGAAAGATCGAAGAAAAGCATTCTGTTCATACTGTTAGCAATAGCTCCCGGCTATCAGATATTAAGGAAAAAATTGAGATAATACGAAAAACTATCCTTTAGCTGACACCATCGCAGCTAGGATGAGAAAAGAAATGTAGTTTATTCATTTCAAGTTGATTATAAAAAGCGCAGCCATGTTAAGGAAACATGGCGAGCATTTTTTTAATCGTTTGGGGAGTAATAGGATGCGTTAATTTCCCAGTCTAACTGCGATGGTGTCAGCTTTAGGGACTCAAACCAAAAGTTGCAATCAAAGATGCTTCACTAGAAATTGCTGGCAAAATAATGCTTTCATTCAATTCAAAAGATCGACAAAATTTCTCTCTAGAATTTTTTAGAGGTCATCATGTCTATTACAAATAATAACGTTTCAAACAACCCTCCTGGGAGCCCAGTTCCTCAACTCGCTCTTGGTGCACTGAATCGTCGTAATTCAACAGAAAAAGTGGACCAAAGTGGAAGAAAAAGCATCCGTCGGTCAAATGATGCCACAAGCCAAGGTGATAGACTCTCTCAAAATATGGTCATTGCAATACCAAGTGATGAAGAAATCGATATGTGCATTCAAACAGGAGCGTATGAACCTGCAGCCAAAGCTCTTGCAGTTAAAATTCAGCATCTGCCTCAAAGCCGCTATAGCCTACACCCCGATCTAAAAAAACTTGAAGACGTTTTAGCGCGCCTTGACCCTGTTGAGGAGACGATCGAAATCTTGGAACGCATCCTAGAGGTTCAAGAATCCAAAACTGGTAAAGAATCCCTTCAATATGCGGAAGGTTGTAACGCGCTCTCAGCAATCCTTATTGAACAAAAACGTTTTCAACGAGCAGGAACACTTCTCGATCATGCGCTATCCATCCTTACAGACGAAGAGAAGGATGACGACGAATTAGAGGCTTCTGTAAGCTATAGCCTTTTTGCAAAGCTCAAGCTTGCTGAAGGAAAGCAGGACGAAGCCCTGGCTTGCTTAGAGTACGAAAGAAGTCTCCTAGAAGAGGTAGAAGAAAATATTTCGCAAAAATTTGCGTCCCTTTCTAAAAGCTGGCACCTCTCAGCATTGATCTACCTATCAAAAAAACTTTACCCACAAGCAATCGAATATTTCGAAAAATCCCTAAACGTTTCCGGGAGGAGGGAGAATCAAATAGACCAAACAGACCTTGAGAGTTGTACGTACTTAATTCAAATACACAGCATGCTAGGAAATACAGAAAAAGCAAGTCAATATCGCGAGGTAGCTCAAAAATTTCAGAGAGTGATAGGCCACTTTAAGCTAGGGAGGAATGCGCCTCAAAAAGAGGAATTCGAATAAAATTTTAATTGATGCAGCCTGTTTTGACGTAGGGCCTGCTATCGAAAGTCGCTTTTTGCAGATTTTGCAGAAGTTTTTGAGAAAAATTGAAAGTTTTAAAAATTCACATATGCCTAAGCTGACATTGAGCAATTTACGTGGAAAATTAACGCATCCTATTAATTACCAGAGAATTAAAAATTGCTCGCTATGTTTGCCTAACATAGCTGCGCTTTTTATAATCCACTGGAAATAAATAAACTACATTTCTTTTCTCACTCTAACTGCTCAATGTCAGCCTAAGTATAGGGAATTTGAAAAATTTTTGATTTTGCCAAGACATGCGCAAACGCTGTGAGAATGGACTTTCGATAACAGGCCCATAAAGTGCTCTTGAGTTTTTACTCCTAATTTGATTAAAATGTCGCAGAAAAGAATTTTAACTGAGATAAGTCAATGAAAAGAACGTATCAGCCAAGCAAAAGGAAACGCAAAAAAACTTTTGGTTTCCGCGCACGGATGAAAACTAAGAACGGCAGACTCCTTCTTAAGCGCAAGAGACAAAAAGGAAGAAAAGTCCTCGCTGCATAAGGGGGCTCTATCGACTTTCCACAAATGAGCGAAAGGAACCTCACCACCTTCCCACGGTCAAAAAGACTCCACTCAAGAGCGGATTATCAGAAGATTTACAATGCCGGCACTAGAGAAAAAAGCTCTACCTTAGTGGCAGCCTATCGGCTATGCGATACTTCCCGCCTCGGGATCACGATTTCGCGAAAATGGGGGAAAGCGCATGATAGAAACCGCTTTAAGCGAATGATCCGAGAGGCCTATCGCGCGCTTCCTACTGAGCTGACGTTGGGCATTGAGCTCAATATCCACCCTCGATCCGGCTACCAAAATCTCACAACTAAGAGTGTAATAGAAGAACTTAGGCTTATTATCAGAAGAATCCGTGACAAAGCTCAATCCTAACCAGAAAAAAGCGGTCGTAACGACCGATGGACGTGTGCTCATTCTTGCAGGAGCAGGCAGCGGAAAAACGCGAGTACTCGTTCATCGTATCGCGCACCTGATCCGCGAAAAAGGGGTCTCCCCTCACGAAATTCTAGGCCTTACTTTCACCAACAAAGCAGCAGAAGAGATGCGCGAGCGAGTCGCAAAAATGGTCTCTAACAAAGAGGCAAAGGCGATCATGCTCTCGACATTCCACAGCTTTTGCATGCAAATACTCAGAAAAGAGATCCACAGACTTGGCTTTACTTCACGATTTTCCCTCTACGATGAGCGGGACATGCAGCGCCTCATTTCACAATCACTCGACCACATTGTGGAAGAGGAGTCAGAGCTTGAGTCACTCACCCCTGTTGTGAATGCCATTCAAGAGGCGAAGAGCAAAGGGCTTCCAACAGCAGAGCTCCCCACGTTGGATAGCGATGAAGAAACCAAGCTCCTCAAGGATGGATACGAGGCAATGCGCATGGCACTTCGTGCCTACAATGCCCTCGACTTTGACAGCCTTCTCACCCTAACTGTAGAACTCTTTGAATCTCACCCCGATGTCCTCGAACGCTACCAAGATCAATACCGCTACATTATGATCGACGAGTACCAAGACACCAACCCGATCCAATACCGCCTCGCTTCCCTCCTTTCGGGAAAGTACCAAAATCTATGCGTCGTCGGTGATGATGACCAATCGATCTATGCCTGGCGTGGCGCTGAGATCGAACACATTTTGAACTTCCCCGCTGATACAACGATTAAGCTCGAACACAACTACCGCTCCACTTCACATATTTTAGATGCTGCCAATGCCGTGATCAAACACAACACGACCCGTCATGATAAACAGCTCATCGCGAATCAGGAGCGCGGGGATACCGTAGAAATTTTCAATGCCCCAGGTGAAGATGAAGAGGTCGAAGCTGTCATCGCCAGGCTGATGCATCTCAGGGAAAAAAAGGGGCTCCGGTGGCGGGATATGGCCATCCTTTACCGTTCCAATAATCTCTCTCGCCCTTTTGAAATCGCTCTAACCCAAACCGTTTGGCGTGGCCCCGATGGATTTGCTCGAGGGGTTCCCTACCAGGTATTTGGAGGGATGCCCTTTTATGAGCGGAGCGAGGTCAAGGACCTTATGGCCTACCTCCGCGTGATCGCTAACCCGAAAGATCAGGAAGCCCTCCTCCGCATCCTTAACTACCCCAGGCGCGGAATCTCCGATAAAACAGTCGATAAGCTCACCCAGTACAACCGGAGTGAAAACATCCCCCTCTTTACGGTGATTCAAGAGGTCACAAAAGATAAGCATCCCAACTTGCAAAGCCACCTTTCTTCAAGGGGCCTGAGTGCACTCTTTACCTTTAAAGAAGTACTCAGGGAAGCAAAAGGCCGCTTTGAAACAGAACCATTAAATGAGGCTCTCACTTGGCTTCTAGAAAGAATCGGATACAAAAAAGCCCTGTATGACGAAGTCAAAGATGAAAGAACGGCTGAGTTTAAATGGGGCAATGTCGAGGCTTTTCTCGTCACCCTCAAACAGTATGGAGAATCTGAAACCCCCTCCCTTGAAGAGTTCCTTTCTAACACACTTCTAGATAGTCGGAAGCACAAGAAAAAAGGAGAGATTGAAGATAAACTCAACTTAATGACCTTTCACAGCGCTAAAGGGCTCGAGTTCCCCGCAGTATTCCTTGTTGGGCTCGAGGACCACCTAGTTCCCCACGAAAAAAGTCAAACGATGAAAGGCATTGAAGAAGAGCGCCGTCTGCTCTACGTCGCAATTACACGAGCCATGAAAGACCTCTGCATCAGCATGGCAAGGACTCGCACGCGATTTGGAAAGAAGCGCTCAAGCAACCCCTCCCGCTTTCTCTTCGAGATTCCCAAAGAGATCCTGAAGGTGACCCCTTGGAAAAAATAGCGCCCTACCCTCCCACAGTCATATGGCGTCACCGCAGAGAAAACCTAAAAAAGTGTAGCTTGCAACCTTTAAAACACCGAGAAGACCTGATCTTTTTGACCTACCCAAGTGATCCTATCCCGGAACTTCCAGGCTATATCCTTCTCGATCTAGAAGCCCCACCCCTAACCTATAACGACAGAGCACGCGGCCTCTTTATTCTCGATGCCACCTGGCGCTATGCTGAAGTGATGGAAAGGCAGCTCCCCGCATCGGAAGAGTGGACGCGGCGCAGTATTCCTAAAGAGTTTGTCACGAGCTATCCGAGAAAACAACAGGACTGCCCCGACCCAACGCGCGGCCTGGCATCGGTAGAAGCCCTTTATATTTGCTACCATATCTTAGGTAGACCAACGATGGGACTATTAGACAGTTACTATCCACGCGACGAATTTTTGGCGCAGAATCACGCCCTTTTGAAAGAGACATCCCCATTCACATAAACCCACTTTCCATCGATCTTTTGGAACGATGAGATCTCATGCATAATCTGCCGTTTCCCTTGAAACATGAACCGCGCTTCAAACTCCACTGTTGCTTGATCGCCACTTTCATGTGAGGCGAGCACTTTGAGTCCTTCCCAGTCGGTATGCTCCATGAGCATTTCCGCTTGCTTCCGATCAAACTGCCGCTTTGCTGGCCCCGAAATCGTCTTTTCAATATAACCTAAGTTTCTCTTCACATAAGCAGAGTAGCGAGAGCGCATCAGAGTTTCCGCCTTAGGTGCGCGTTTCTCCCCATCTATGTAGGGCTCGCAGCAACTTTCAAAATCGATTCCAGCCCCACAAGGACAGCTCAAAAGACCTCCTTAAAAAGCTCAATGACAAGTTCAAAAACAACAAAGGCTGCCAAAATCAGGAGCATCACTTTGCCCCCTTTTAGCTGAGTGTGCAGCTCTGAAAACCCCTTTACATAACGACCGACCCAAATCATTATGACAGGCAGTAGTCCAAGTAGCAGCGCACACCCAACGCCACCTGCATAACCTAGTGCTGTCAAAAAGATCGTCGGGTTGATGATGGAAATCACAGCAGCTGGAACAAAAATCAGCAGGCAAAGAAACACCTTTTTCATTCCCACCTTAGCGATCTGCAGCCCATCAGATAAAAAGTCTAAGAGCCCCAAGGTCACTCCTAAAAATGATGTCGTTAGCGCAAAGCCTCCAAAGAATTGTCCTATCGTATAGATTGGCGAGTAAGGGAAGAGATGTCTCAGTGGTTCCACAGCCGTCCAACCATTTGCCTCTGCTTCAATCAAGCTGCGCGTAGGGACAAGGCCCAATATTAAAAACTCCCAGATCATATAGAAAACAAACGGAAGGGAAGTCCCGACAAAAATTGCAAAGCGCACCCCTTTAGGATTCCGCTTCATGTAGGTCGTTAAACTCGGAATAATTCCCTGAAAGCTAAATGAAGTAAAGATGACGGGAAGCCCCATAAATGCCGGAAGCCAAGCAATAGACTTAAAAGCCTCAAAGCGCACGTGGGAAATTCCAACCGTGATAAAAGCTAAAAATGCGACCAATAAACCGATCATCAAAAAGAAGTTAATCCGATCGACAATCGCTGTTCCTAAATAGACACAGTAGCCAAACACTCCAGTAAAAATGATGACCCCTAAATAGTGGGGAAGATATCCACCAAAGAGGGATGATGTAAAAAACCCACCTCCTGCAACATAGGCGACAGTGAGACAATAAAAAAGGAAAAGGTAGAGAATCCACGCCGCTATTTTTCCTACAGGGCCTAACAAGTGCTTTGCCATTGAAATGATATTTGCATCATTCGGCATCCACAAACAAACTTCTAAAAGTAAAAGCCCCGTGCAAACGCTAAATAACCAACAGATAATATAGATTACCGTTGCAGGAAGAAACCCTCCAGCAGCGGTGACAACGGGGAGCGCTAACATCCCCGCACCGATGGCAGTTCCTCCAACTAGAAGAGCGCCACCCATCGCTTTAGATATGGAAAAAGTCATGACCTACAGGATAAGACACACTTCAATTTAAGTCTTGCAAAATAGAGGGACTGTAATCTGAGGGTTCTAAAAAAAACCACCATCAGTTATCTTCCCACATTCACCTACTTTATGAAACAAACGAGGCTTGTGGAACCGACAATCTACGCTGCAGAGGAACATGGGATTGACCTAAACGACATCGACTCCAAAGCGCTATACATCCTCGACAAATTGCGAGCTGCAGGCCACAGCGCCTACCTTGTTGGTGGGGGTGTCAGAGACCTCCTTCTCAATAAAAAACCCAAAGACTTTGATATTTCTACCTCGGCCAAGCCTGAAGAGATCAAGCCTCTCTTTTCCCATGCCTTTCTCATTGGTAAACGCTTTCGCCTTGCACACGTCCGCTTTGGTCGGAAAGTCTTTGAAGTCTCAACATTCCGCGCTGGCAATACTGAAAATGACAAGCTCATTGTCGAAGATAACTTGTGGGGATCTCCTGAAGAAGATGCCCTGCGCCGCGACTTCACAATCAATGCCCTCTTCTATGATAGCGAAAACCAAACAGTCATTGACTATGTCGGCGGCTACCAAGATATCGAGCACAAAGTGATCCGCGCGATTGGACAGCCCTACTGCCGCTTCAAGCAAGACCCTGTCCGCATGATCCGCTGTCTGAAGTTTCAAGCCCGCTTTGGCTTGGAAGTCGAAGAAGAAGCGCGCCTGGCCCTCATCGAATGTCGCAGTGAAATCACTAAAAGCGCACAAGCGCGCGTCCTCGAAGAAATCCTCCGCATGTTAGAGTCAGGCTCCTCCGCTCCCTTCTTTAGGCTCATGACAGATCACGGGATCCTGCAACAACTCCTCCCCGCAGTTGCTGAATTCCTAGAGCGTCCTGAAGGTAATGAAGTCTACAGCTTTTTAGAAGAGGCCGATGGCACGATCAAAGAACCCCACCAACCTGAACTCAGCCGCCCCATTCTCATTGCCTGCATGCTCTTCCCCATTTTGGAAAAAAGACTCAAAGTGCGCTACCAAGATCGCGAAAAAATCCCCCACCTTGGAGAAATCTTTACCGAAGTGCACCACACTTTAGATGATGTCTTTCACACCTACTTCCGCCTTCCCAAAAAGCTGAAGACAAGTGCCGCGAGCATCCTCGTCTCGCAGTACCGCATGACCCCCTTCCAAAAGCGAAAAAATCGGCGCATCCGCATCCCCAGGGTCCCCGATTTCGGCTGGGCAATTGAGTTTTTCAACTTACGCTGCCGCCTAGAACCGGGCCTTCAAGAAATTGGCGACAAGTGGAACGAGGCCTTCTCAGAAGCTAAGGACACTCCTCGCCGAAGAAAACCGCGCCATGGATAACTTCTAAGAACCCTTTTTTTAAATTTCTTGACCCGAAATTCTCTTTATCTTTATGATTCAACCATTAAATTTTAACCTCGACACTCAGAAGGAGAAAAAATGATTAATCAGGCAAACGTTTCAACCGCTATAAAATACGCTGGTTTTATTACAGCTGCATTCACTGCAGCAGGATTAGTAAGCAAATTCACTAATTCCCAACTACCATCAATTGCTAGTAAAGTTTCCAGCATTTCCCCAGAAATAATTAGCAAAGCAAATGCATTGAATAGCAAATACCTTCCACACCTAGCCGGCATTACTGCTGGATTATACTTATTAAGAAAAGCTACTCAAAGTAATTTCTCAGAGTCATTCAATAACATTATTGCTGATGTTAAAGGTCTATGGCCTTCTGCAAAAAGCGCTAACAACGAATAAATTTAAGACGTTTCTGAAAATTTTTCTAAGAGGTGTCGCTTTGCGGCACCTCTTTTTTTGTGCCTTGATTCTTTTCTTTTTCCCCTCTATCCTCGATGGGTATGGATATTCAGGCAGTCAAACTCAAAGAGAATCAAGCCCTAACCTTTATTGGGCCACCCCTTGAACAAGGTGTGATGCCTGCGCTCTTTTATTTTGCTCTATCGGCTCGTGATAGCCTGACAAAAGATCCCTTTAATCAACCGGTCCAATTTTTAGAGGGACTCCCTCTTCGTATTTTCTCGATGACACTTCCTGGTCATGAGGAAGGGCTGCCCCCTGAAAATGGAATTCGCGTCTGGGCAGAGCAGATGGATCTGATCCCCGAGTTTATTGACAAAGCTAAAAACGCAGTAAAGGAGTTGATTACAAAGAGCATCATTCCCTCTGACAACTTAGCCGTCGCCGGTCTTTCTCGCGGCGCCTTCATTGCAGCCCATCTTGCTGCAGTCTGCCCTGAGTTTAAAACGCTCCTTGGCTTTGCTCCCCTGACACACCTAAGTGAAACGGAAGAATTCAAAACATTGGGGCTAGAAGAGAGTGCCAAAAAGCTCAACTTGAGTCATCTGATCGATAAACTCTACGACAGGCGCATCCGCTTTTACGTGGGGAACCAAGATCACCGTACGGGAACAAAGAATGCCTTCGCTTTCATCGATCAGGTTTCAAGCTATGCCTTAGAACAGAGAATCCGCACCTCTCCCATTGAACTGAGAATCGGTCCTTCCATTGGATATCTTGGGCATGGAACATCTCCTGAAACATTTCGAGAGGGAGCCAATTGGATCAAGGAGGCGCTTGGCCTATGAGTTATGACCTTTTTGTATTTGCTGGTGAAGTGAGTGGGGACCTTCATGGGGAGCGCCTCCTGAAAGCGCTTTTTGCTCAAAACCCTAACTTGAAAGTGGAGGGAGTTGGAGGGCCGCGCATGCGCGCTGCGGGAATGAAGCCATTCATGAAGATGGAAGAGTTTGAAGTGATGGGCTTTATCGATGTGATCCCCGCACTTCCCAAACTCTATCGCCATTTCAAAGCGATTAAAAACCACCTCCTCAAAAGCCCTCCTAAAGGAATCATTTTTATCGACTATCCCGGCTTTAACATCCGGATGGCCTCCGCGCTGAGCAGAAAAAAGTCTCCTATCAAAAGAGTGCAGTATGTCTGTCCCTCCGTATGGGCCTGGGGGAAAGGGCGGATCCCTAAAATTGAGCGCTCTTATGATGCACTGCTGACTCACCTCCCCTTTGAACCCGACCTCTTTTCTCCGACCGATCTCTCAGCTCACTACGTCGGACACCCTCTAATCAGCCACATCCAAGAGCACAAGTACGAAGACAAATGGAGACAGGCCTACGACATTCCGAAATACGCACCCCTTATTTCGATTTTCCCAGGCAGTCGGGACAAAGAGTTAGAGCGCAACTTCCCGATGCAAATGCGCGTACTCAATAGACTTCACGAAGACCACCCCGAATTCATTCTTGCGGTCTCTGTCTCAAATAGCCGCTTCTTGCCCTTATTGAAGAAGCACGTCTCTCCTAATGTCCGCCTCATTGAATCGCATCACCGCTATGAACAGATGCGCGACTCTCACCTTGCCGTCGCCACCTCGGGAACCGTTAACCTCGAGCTCGCCCTTCACAGAGTCCCCACCGTTGTGACCTTTGCCATCCGCCCCCTCGATGTCTTCATCGCCCGCGATCTCCTCCGCATCCGCCTCCCCCACTACTCCCTGCCCAACATCATCTGCCAAGAGGAGGTCTTCCCCGAACTCTTTGGCCCCAACCTCACCGAAGAAGCCCTTGAGACAAAACTGCGCGAGTTTCTCGTCAGCCAAGTCAAACGGGAGACCATTTCCCAAAACTGCAGCCGCCTCAAATCCCTGCTTGGCACCCAAGATGGAGGGGCAGTCGCCGCAGAAAAAATTTTAAATCTGATTAAGGAGAAGTCATATGGAAGTCATTGAAGCTACTCAAGCTATTGACTCAAACTTTTACAACGGGATGCTCGAAAATGTTAAAGAAAATCTAGAAAAAATCGAATCCCGCCCTGAGTTTAAAGGCTTGGTAGTGATTGACACAGTCGAAATTGCCCTCACTCTTCTTAAAGATGGAGAAAAGATCACAATAAACAAAAAGCTTCATCAGCATGAGTGGTCTTGGCTAAAGTATGTCTTTTCATGGATTCTCCCTATCATAGGCCCAAAAATATATGTACTGATCCGTCGAAATTGTTCAACCTACAGTCAAGCAAGAACTATACAGCTCATAGAAAATATTTTTCAGAGTATAGTGGAGAACAACAAGTTTTCCAAAGATCAAGTATTAAGCTGCGAAGTCCAAGCAAACCTTGCTACCCACTCTTTATTAGCATGGGGTCGATATGGATATGGCTGGAAAGATATTCCTAAAACTATCTTTTGCTACACAGCCCTAGGCATTGTAACGCCTGATAATAAGGCTTGATTTTGATCAAAATCTCCCATATAATCTGGCGGTATTTACTGGGACTGTTGGGCAAGTCGCTTTTTACAGATTTTGCAGCAATTTTTGAGAAAAATTGAAAGTTTTGAAAAATCGCATATACCTAAGTATAGGGAATTTGAAAAACTTTTGATTTTACCAAAAAGTGAACAAACGCTGTGAGAATGGACTTTTCCAACAGTCCCTTACTACTAATTCTTGAAAAATGACTGTTAAGCTTAATCTTTATATCGATCGGTTAAAGGAAGAGAAAGTCGAGCCTATTAATGAAGCTCTACCTGCCTCAGTACTTGAACTCGAAGAGGCCGAGCTTCAATTTAGCGGAAAGATCAACATTGAAGGGCGCACCTACTTGACTGAGGACTTTCTTGTGATTGACCTCAATGTTAACGTCGATGCTCACCTCCCATGCGCGATCTGCAATGAAACGCTAAAAATCCCCATCATAGTGAAAAAGGAGCAGCTCACAGTCGAACAAGAGAGCATTAAAGGCGCGATTTATAATTATTTTCCGAAAGTGAGGGAAGCTATTTTACTAGAAGTCCCATCTTTTGTAGAATGTGAAGGCAATTGTCCAAATCGGTCTGAAATAAAGAACTATTTATCAGAAGATACAAGGGAAAAAAAATCGACAAAAGATGTGAACTTTCCCTTTGCGAACTTGAACGAAAGTTAGGAGAAATGATCAATGGCAGTACCTAGAAATCGCCATTCTAATGCGAGAAAAAACACGAAACGCGCACATGACGCTAAAAAACCTAAAGCCCTATCGAGCTGCACGAACTGTGGAAAGATGAGACTTCCTCACAGAATGTGTTCGTTCTGTGGTTTTTATAGTGGGCGCGCGGTAGTAACAGAAGAGCAAGAGTAAACCCCAAAGCTCTTTTTGATTTCTTACATCCCTATCACAACGCTTATTTATGCAAGGTGCATGACACCTATGTATAGGACTGCGTATGTCCACTTTCCGCAATAGACTCCCCTTTTTTGTAGAAAAAGAACATGTGATTCCACTACTATTTGAAATCAACGACTAGAGCGCAAATGAGAATGAGTAGGCGAAAAAGCTGCTCTGATTATGACTTAAGGCAACACATGAAAGAATTACTCCTCAATATTACTTCCAAAGAGAAGCGATCTGCAGTCCTAAAGTACGGAAAACTCCAAGACCTCCTTGTTGAACGAAAAAGGAATCGCCAGCTCACTGGAAACATCTACCGGGGGAAAGTGATTAACATCCTCCACAATATCCAATCAGCTTTCATCGACATTCATGAAGGGGAAAATGGGTTCATTCACATCGATGACATCGTCGAAAATACTCAGAAATTTCAAGAAATGTTCGATATGGAGTTTGACTGGGACACTGATATTAGCTCGATCAAAACGCGCAATGTCAAAGATGCAGACATCTCTAAATTTATGGAAATTGGGCACCCCGTCCTGGTCCAAGTAGTTAAGGAGCCGATTGGATCCAAAGGTGCGCGTTTAACCTCAAACATCTCAATTCCCGGACGCTATCTTGTTCTTCTCCCAAACGCCCCACACCGCGGCGTCTCCCGAAAAATTGTCGATCGCGGGGAAAGAGAGCGCCTCAAAAAAACGATTCGCGCTTTTGAAATGCCAAAAGACATGGGGCTGATCTGTAGAACAGCTAGTACCAATGCCTCAACTGAAGTCCTCGTACAAGAAGCGCATGAGCTGTTAGCAACTTGGGAAAAGATCATGGAGGAGTTTCACAAACACGAAACACCTGCTTGCCTATATAGAGAGTCTGACTTTGTCAAAAAGTCCGTCCTAAAGGCGGTTAATAAAAAATATAGCCGCATTCTTGTCGACGACCACAAAACATTCCGCCAGTGTCAACAAATCTACAAGAAGTACAAAGACGAACATGAGATGAAGGTCGAGTACTATCGGGATAAAGTTCCGATGTTTGATCGCTTTGGCGTAGAGAACGAAATTGAACGGTGCTTAAGACATAAAATTTGGCTGCAAAACGGTGGGTACCTCTTCTTTGATAAAACGGAAGCGATGTACACAATTGACGTCAACTCGGGAAGAAGTAGCTCATCAAAAGCGGGAATCAATGTCGAAGAAACGCTCGTGCGAATCAATATTGAAGCGGCAGAAGAGATCGCAAGACAGCTCCGCATTCGAAATATTGGAGGCCTGGTGATTTGCGACTTCATCGACATGCGTTCGCGTCGCAACCAAAGGCGCGTCCTCGAAACTCTCAAAGAAGCGATGAAAGAAGACTCTGCAAAGTGCACCATTCTCGGGATGAGCGAGTTTGGCCTTGTAGAAATGACCCGCCAACGCACCCGCGAATCCTTGATCCAAACGCTCTTTACAAACTGCCCTTACTGCCACGGAAAAGGGATGATCAAAAATCACGAAAGTATCTCGATAGAAATTGAAAGAGCTCTCGCTCGTTTGATGAGAGTTGATAAACAAGACCATTTAAAACTAACCACCCACCCACTATTTGATGAGTATCTCAGACAAGGGGATAAAGTCACCCTTGTGAATTTAGTCAAAAAATGGAAAGGTAAGATTGAGTTTGATACGAATGACGAACTCCACCTCAATGGGTATGAATTTTATTCGTTAACTGATGGAAAAAAAATCGAGCTTTAGTTTGACGATCGAGAAAATACACTCAATGATTGAGAGTGGTAATATCCCCGAGAAGTATCTTGCGATTCTCACGGGATTTTTTGAATGCTATGTTGAAGTTGTCAAGACTCATAAGGAAGATGTTGAAACCTATACAAATGTCTTTCTTACATTCCTAAATCTCATCAAGGAGCAGTTTAGAGCTCCTTTCCTCTTTCCTCCCTACCACGAACGCATTCACAAACCCTTTGACTACTACCAATTTGGAATAGACTTCCTGCGCCCCTTAGTCGATATGCCGAATTCAACAATTGAAGGAACCTCACATATCGAAGAAATGGTGGAGCTGATTAAGCGGAAAGAAAACGTGATTTTGCTTGCCAATCACCAAGTAGAAGCAGAGCCCATGGCAATTAACCTAATGCTAGAAAAAGAGTACCCAACACTTTCAAAAAATCTGATTTTTGTTGCAGGCGCACGTGTCACTTCTGATCCTCTTGCCATTCCCTTTAGCATGGGGTGCAACCTTCTCTGCATCCATTCGAAGAAGTATATTGATAATCCTCCAGAGCAGCAGCATGAAAAGCAGATGCATAATAAGCGCACGATGGAAAAGATGGTCGAGCTATTAAATGATGGAGGACATGCCATTTATGTTGCCCCAAGTGGTGGGCGTGATCGCATGAACGATTCGGGTGAAGTTGAAGTGGCCCCCTTCGATCCCCAAAGCATCGAAATGTTCTATCTCATGGCAAAAAAAGGGCAAAGGCCCACACACTTCTTTACTCTCGCACTTTCAACCTATCACCTCCTCCCCCCTCCAGAAACTACAGAAACAGAACTTGGGGAATCCCGCATCACACACGGAGGAGCGATCCACCTCGCGTTTGGAGAGGAAGTCGACATGGATCATTTCCCAGGCAGCGAGCTGGCAGAAGACAAGCACGACAAGCGAAAAAAGCGTGCTGATTATCTCTGGAATCGTGTAAACAAAGACTATCAGACATTTCCAAAATAAAGAGCAATCATCATGATGAAATTTGCCCCTCTCATACTCGGATTGAGTATATTAGCACACGCATTCAATGAAAAAGAGGCTCCCTCTGCTAAGGTCATTGTCGATAAAAACCGTCTGCAGATTCTTACTCCTTCCTTAAGTGAACGAAAAACTGCAAAGCTACGCCTTTCTAACGGCTTAGAAGCCTATATCATTTCTGATCCTGGCGCTAGCCAGTCTGCAGCTTCACTATCGATGGAAGTAGGATCTTGGTCTGACCCAGAGTCGCACCCAGGAACCGCTCACTTTTTAGAACACCTTCTCTTTATGGGGTCAAAAACTTACCCTTCAGAAAATGGCTATGAAAAGCATGTCTATGACAATGGCGGCGTCTTAAATGCCTACACAGCGCCCGATAAAACTGTCTACACCTTCTCCGTTAATCACGACGCTTTCCCCCACACGTTAGATCTCTTTTCCCATATGTTCATCGACCCTTTATTTACACCATCGGGGATCAATCGAGAGCTCCATGCCGTCGATCAGGAAAATGATAAAAACATCGAAAACGACAACTACCGTTTACATATGGTGTTTAAAGCAACGGGAAATCAGAGCCATCCCAACGCTCTATTCTCTACAGGAAGCGCTGAAACACTTCGGGGAATTCCGAGAGAGCGCGTGATTGAGTGGCACCAGGAAAACTACAGCGCAGATAGAGCACATCTTGTGGTCTACTCCCCTCTTCCACTGAGTGAGCTAGAAGCGTTAACAACCTCCTACTTTTCCAAAATCCCAATGAATCGCAGCGAAAAGAAAGACCTCAATGAGTCACTCGTCTCGAGTAACCAAAAAGGTCACCTCATCGCAATCAAGCCGGTAAAAGATTTGCGGACTCTTAGAATATCATGGGAATTGCCCCAAGAGTTTGCGCGCGATACCGAAAATCATAACGATGCCATTCTTGCCTATATTCTAGAGAGCAAACACCCCAATAGCCTATACGACCAGCTCAAAACAGAAGGGCTCATCGATGACATGTCAGCTGGAATGACGCGTATGTCAAAAACGAGTGCCCTTTTCTCCATCCATTTTGCTCTGACTCCTCAAGGAGTGGATGCCTACAAAACAATCATGAATCGCAGCTTTAGTGCAATCAGTCAAATGAAACAAGATGGGCTCCCTCACTATATCTTTGAGGAGATGCAAGCGATGGCCCGTCTTGACTACGAGTACCAATCTCGGGAAGCTCCCTTTTCCTATACAGAAAACCTCGCCCAGCTCATGTCACATGAAAACTTGGAAACATTTCCCGAGAAGTGCTTTCTCCCCGAAAAGCCGGATGCAAAGCAATATCAAGCGCTCTTAAATGAGCTCACTCCTTCAAATGGCCTCTATTTTTTAACAGCCTCACCGGAGCTTACAAAAATCGCTCCTGACCACAAAGAGAAATGGTCAGGCGCTGAATATACGACAATCAAGCTTCCCGAAGACCTTCTTGCAAATTGGCAAAGTGAGCAGCTGGAAAAGACCGTTTCCCTTCCTGAACCAAATCCCTATATCCCCTCAAAACTCACCCTTTGTTCTCGACATAAAGGGCATGAGAACACTCCTGAACCTATTTGCATTGCGAGTAACCCCTCAGGTAAAGCTTACTATTGGGAAGATAACAACTATAAAACTCCCGACATCTCATGGGTCTTCCATTTTCACTCTCCAATGATCGATGGTTCAGCGCGAAAAGCTGTACTCACAGATCTATTCACGCGAGGTGTTGAAAGGCGCTCTGCAGCAACCCAATCTTATGCTGAAGCAGCCCGCCTCTCGACAAAGCTCTACTTGTCTGATGTCGACATGATCCTAAGAGTGGATGGGAAAAGTGAAAAAGCGCCTAAGCTCTTAGAAGCCGTTCTGTTTCATATGCAAACGGGGCGTCTTTCAGAGGAAGAGTTTCTACTTGAGCAAACAGCAATGAAGAGCCAGTTGAAGAACTGGGAAAAAGCGATGCCTGCGCTTCAATCATTTGACTTGATGGGTAGTGTACTTTACACAACAGCCCCAAGACAAAAAGAAAAGCTAGAAGTGCTGACCTCCCTTTCCTATAACGACTACCTCGAATTCTCCGACCAATTATTTAAAACTCTCTATACTGAAGGATTACTCACTGGGAACCTCACCGAATCCCAAGCCCATCAAATATGGGAAATGACGCAAAAGAAACTACATGCGACTCCTTACCTCGAAGAAGAGCGGGTCGAAAAGCAAGTGATCCTGATGCCGAGAGATGAAGGCCCATTTCGCCTGCGTGAACAAAGTGCTAGTCTGGGGAATGCCGCGCTGCTTGTGATCCAAGAGGGGATCTTTTCTTACGAGCGCGGAGCCTCTGCTGATGTATTGGGATCAGCAATCAAAGAGGAATTCTTCACGACGCTAAGAACCAAGCAACAAACAGGATACATTACAAGAGCCCAACCCTTTGAAGAGAATAGCCTTCTATTCCAAATGTTCCTTGTGCAGTCAACAACACACCAACCCGATGAACTGATTGCCCGCTTTGAGCTCTTTTTAGAGCCCTATGTCAAAGATTTTGAAGCAACACTTCCAGAAGGGCGTTTTGAAGAAATACGCTCAAACCTCATCACAACACTCAAAACTCCTCCGCCAAACTTATCTGGGATGACCTCTCAACTCGATCTTCTTGCTTTCAAGCATAAAGGCAATTTCACTCACAAAGAGAAAAAGATTGAAGCCCTTGAAAACCTCGATTATGAAACAGTAAAAAAGGATGCTGCTCTTTTCTTTTCAAGAGCCAATCGGAAGCGACTTGCCATCCTGATCGAAGGAACAGCTCCAGAAGATAAGCGCTTTAGCTATGAAGAGTTAAATGAGAAGGAGCTCAAAAAGCGGGGCGCCTACCTTTCCGCCCCCTAATTGAGATCGCTATATGTGATTGTATTCACCGAGTTGTTTGATGAGCTTGGCAATAAATCCGGTCCACCCTGTCTGATGACTCGCCCCGAGTCCTTGCCCTGTGTCCCCATGGAAGTATTCGTGAAATAGGAGGTGATCTTGGAAGTGGGGATCATTTTGCAGCTTCTCTCGGTTTCCAAACACTGGCCTCTTTCCCTCACTATCTCTTTCAAACAAGCGGAGTAATCGATTTGAAATTTCTGCCGCTACTTCCCACAGTGTTTTCATCTCCCCAGAACCCACAGGACACTCCACTTTAAAGTCATCCCCATAGTAGTGGTGAAACTTTTGGAGGGACTCAATAATCAAAACATTGATTGGAAACCACACGGGGCCTCTCCAATTAGAGTTACCACCAAATAATCGGTTTTGCGACTCACCCGGTTCATAGTCGACAGAATAAACCTTACCATCAACTTGAAGCTGGTAGGGATTCTGTTCGTGATATTTGGAAATCGACCGAATTCCATAGGGGCTTAAAAACTCCTCCTCATCCAACATCAGCCTAAGGAGCTTCTCTAACTTGATTTTATCGAGAATTGCGAGAATGCGGCGCCCTTTTACACCTGGAGTTTTCATACAGGCAACCCGAGAACACAGGTCTCCGCGATGATCAAAAAACCAGTGCATCTTCTTCTTAAACGATGGAAGTTTTTCAATTGTCTCAGGAGCAATGGTTGCAACAGCAAGCAGCGGCATCAAACCGACAAGAGAGCGCACTTTCAAAGGCTTTTCACTTCCGTCAGCGAGCTTCAACACATCATAATAAAACCCGTCCTCCTCATTCCAAAGGGGGTGGGAATCTTTTTCAACATAGTTAATCGCATCAGAAATCAAAAGAAAATGGTTATAAAACTTGTTCGCCATATCTTCATAATTGGAATCGGCGTGTGCAAGCTCCAAAGTAATCGCAAGCATATTTAGGCAATACATCGCCATCCAGCTCGTCGCATCAGACTGGTAGAGCTCAGCACCATTGGGCAAGTGCTCACTCCGATTGAAAACGCTGATATTATCTAGACCTAAAAAGCCCCCTTGGAAAATGTTTTTCCCCAAGGTATCTTTGCGATTCACCCACCAGGTAAAGTTAAGCAGTAACTTCTGAAACACCTTTTCGAGAAAGTCTCGATCTTCCACTCCCAACTTTTTCGCTTCAATCTTAAACACGCGATAGGCTGCCCACGCGTGAACAGGGGGATTGACATCGCAAAAGTTCCACTCATAAGCAGGAAGCTGTCCGTTTGGATGCATATACCATTCTTGGACAAGTAGAGAGAGCTGATTCTTCGCAAACTCAGGATCCATCATCGCTAAAGGTATGGTATGAAACGCAAGATCCCAAGAGAAAAATGCGGGAAACTCCCAGCAGTCGGGCGCAGATATAATATCATTGCAATAGACTTGGAGCCAGTCTCGATTCCGCGTATTCTCAGAAAGATGCGGAGGCAGTTTTGGATTAAACTCCTCATCCCCTTTGAGCCAGTCGGGAACAATGTAGTGATAAAACATCTTATTCCAAAGCATTCCCGCTAGTGCCTGCCTTGCAATCCGAAAGTGATCATCACCTATCGATTTAGGTAAAATCGATTCGTAAAACTCATCAGCTTCTTTTTTACGCTGCCGAAAAACTTTTTCAGCATGTGCTAAAGGTTTACTTTGCTCCTTTTCCTGGGTAAGCCTCAAATAGAGAACTTCTTCTCCACCTGGAGGAATCGAACAGACAACGTGGAAGGCTCCCTTAGTCCCCTCCTTGTTTGGGTTCACACTCTCGGGTTTGCCATTTACAACATATTCGTGAAAGGCTTCCTTTGTATACTTCCCATAACCTGCCGATTCATTCTCAGTAAAGAGCAGTTCATCGACCTGACTTGAATAAAGTGTATAAGTCCCAAGCTCAGGGTGGTACGCCTCTATACTCCTCTCCCCATTTGCCTTTAACTGAGGTTTCTCTCCCCCATTAAACCATGTGTTCCGAGCCCAGAGCGTCGGCAAGATGTGCAACCGTTTTTCTTCATTCCCCCGATTGCAGACCTTAATGCGAATATAGATATCGATTTCCGATTCCTTTGCATATTCGACAAAAATATCGAAGTAGCGATTGTGATCAAAAATCCCCGTATCGATAAGTTCATATTCGCCTTCTGCTTGAGTGCGCCCATGATTCCCTTGGCGCATTTCATCATATGGGTAGGGCGCATGAGGATATTTATAGAGATACTCCATGTAAGAGTGAGTCGGCGTGTTATCGAGGTAGTAATAACACTCCTTCACGTCCTCACCATGATTCCCCTCTCGGTTGGCAAGCCCATATAGGCGCTCTTTCAAAAGAGGGTCACATTCATTCCAAAAGCTGAGCGCAAAACAGAGGCGTTGGTGTGTATCAGAAAGGCCAGCTATGCCATCTTCGCCCCAACGATATGCGCGCGTATGCGACTCCTCAAAAGGAAAAGCGCTCCAAGCATCCCCATCTTCACTGTAATCTTCCCGAACTGTCCCCCACTGCCGCTCTGCAAGATATGGGCCCCACTGTTTCCAGTAGTGCACTCTCTTCTTGTTTTCTTTGAGCCGTTTTCTCTCTGCAACCATTGACCTATCCCTAAGGATTTTATCGGACTGTTGGGAAAGTCGCTCTTTGCAGATTTTGCGGCGTTTTTTGAGAAAAATTGAAAGAGTTGAAAATCTACATATACCTGAGTATAGGAGATTTGCAAAAATTTTGATTTTGCCAAAAAAAGCGAAAAATGTGTGAGG
>JASBRR010000048.1 GCA_030149435.1 Simkaniaceae bacterium | reverse complement strand
CTCACACATTTTTCGCCTTTTTTGGCAAAATCAAAATTTTTGTAAATCTCCTATACTCAGGTATATGTAGATTTTCAACTCTTTCAATTTTTCTCAAAAAACGCCGCAAAATCTGTAAAGAGCGACTTTCCCAACAGTCCCTTAGAGTATTTTAACGAAGAGGTGGATTTTTTTTGCTACGATTTAGAGCGTGGGTCTTTTACCTTCCTGTTCCTCGACAAAGAGGAGCAGTCCATGGCGAATTGCTGTTTCAAGAAGTACAGGATCTTTGGCAATATTAAGAACTTCATCAGCAACTCTTTCAATCGGGGGTTTTGCTACAGCAGTTACCCCATTAATCACGGCTGGAGTAATTGCTTGCACAGCTTGAGTTCCCATCGCTGTTATCCGTTCACCTAGACTCACAGTTCGCTCTTTTTGTGTTGTTGTTCGTACATCTAGTTGGCGAGACTCCTCATCAATTGCATTCGTAATGACTCTTGCGATTTCCAATAGGTCACTAGCTTTTCCTTCAAGGCAATCCTTAGCGGCTTGATTAAACTGAGCAAGATGTGGCATGATAGAACTTTTTGTCAGTTGATGCAGGTAAAGGAGGTGTGCATCACTTGAATGAGAACCTCCTACTTTTGCTGCAATTTTCCCCATATGAGTCTCGAGTTCTTTTGTCCAACATAGGAGCGTTTCTTTAAGCTTTGCCACTTTTTTCGCTTGCTTCTTTTGATCTTGCTCTCCATGAATTTCTTTAATAAAGCTCTCAACTTTTGCAGCAATACCGCTGCCACTTGTTCGAAGCCAGTCGATATAGCTCAAAGCGACTTGCTCAGGAGTTTCAAGAAAATCTCCAGCAAATTTCTTAGCCATCCGTTGACCTCTTTCTATAAAGCGGGTCACCATCTTTTTTAAGTCGATTTCTGTCTTTTTGTACTTATCGTGTAAATCTGTATCGATCATTTGTTGAGTGACTGCGTTATGATCTCCAAGCTTTTTCCTTGTGGCATAAGCTTTTTTCAAGTCGAGTTCTGTCAACGTGCGCACATCGGATTTTGCACCTGGTTTTTGCTTTGCAATCTCTTCTAGTTCATCTTTTGTGAATAGTTCCTCTAATTTGCTGTGAGGGAAAAGGGTATCATTGAGCTTGTGCATCGTTTTATGGGATAACATCCGGATCATATTTTCCTTCATCACCATTTGGTAGGCAAATGTCATCATTTGCACCATAGCTCCACGCAGGTTTTCTTTTGCCATTCCTTTGATTTCTCTTTTCGCTCCTTCAAGGTAGGTATGCCCTTCTTCCCTAGAGGACTTCATCTCAGAGGGTGTGTTGTAGCGCCGTCTTTCAAACATAATAAAGAGGTGATCTACAAGTTGCTCAAACTTCTTCTGTCCTTGAGCACTTTCATGAATTTCAGGGTTGCTTCCTTCATTAGACGCTTGCGTTTCCATTTCATCGAGCATTTTCTCAACTTCTTCGAGCTGTTCAAGAATGGTTCCATCGATGACATTGACATAGTGGGATTCTTTGTACATGCGGTCGATCATCGTTTGTAGTCCCATGCTCGGAACGTCAAACCAGGTTAAAGCCTTTTTAGCGACCCAACGGATCGGGCGGGGTAAATTGACGAACTTATCAATGGCGACCTCTGTCACTTTATTCAAAAGCTCCGTATGTTCGCGGCCGTTGTTAAAGTGTTTTCCGCGCAATGTTTCTTCTAAAAAGACCTCTTTGTCTCGAGTTCCCTTATAATTTCCAAATTCATTACTCGCTTGATTATAGGCTGCGACTGCATTGGTCACCCGTGTAACAAGCTTAAAAGGTGAGGATGCAAGAGGGGTGTTGACTGGACTGTAGATGGTTTTTTTAACGAATTCCAGAACCTCTTTTGTTACAGATGAAAAGAGAGGCAGCGCAACTTGATTAAAGAAAAAACTTGCCCACAACTTTCTTGCCCAACCAAGCCCCCCTGATACCCTTCCAATCCACTCATATAAACGTTCCTGGAAAAGCTCTTTACGCATTGCAGGATTGGTTACATCTGCAAAGGATTTCATGATGTTGTCAAAAGCGGCTTCCTTAGGATAGTTGGGGTCATTTGGGCAAATGGCTGTAACAGACATGAAAGTGGAGAACATCGCAAGGTTTTCAACAAGAGCTTCTTTTTCAAAATTGATATCTTTTTGTGTGACGCTAGGTTCTTTGACTTTTCCAAACGCATCTAGGGTTTGAGTTGCTATTGCCAAGGCTTTGTGAGTTTGAGTAATCTCTGCTTGTTTTTCTTCTTTCGTTGTAGACGTTACAATCAGTGTCTCTACGACCTTCTGAAATTTATCCAAGGATTCTACGTATCTACCTTCATTAAGCATTAAGAGACATTCGTTAAGCTCATCTTGTAACTTTTTATTTACAGCTGGAACCTGAGAGGCTGCATACTCAAGCCATCCTTGAAGTCTTTCCTTTGCTTCATTTATTTTTTTATCATCAACCACTTGCTCAGGAGACTTTCTAAAAAGCAATAGAGCATTTGGCAGAGCTTTGTTTAACATACTTAAGTTAGTGGGAACGCGAAAGGGGAAGGCGTTCTTAAAAAGGGGACGCAGCTCTTCGATTTCGTCAAACTCAATGGCAGCACGTAGAAGTGCTTTTGATGCTTCTATATCTTTAGTACTGTTGTCTAAAAATGCATTGACGATCTCTCTATTACTCCCATGAGAGCTTATATATGGCTTCACATGCTTTGCGACGGTTGCGTAGTAACGTTCTATGTGTCTAACTTCTTTACAAACATAGTCGGGAACTTCAGAGGAATTGCTAGGAGTGGAGTTGGTTGTAATATCTTTAAACCACACGTATTGTACAAGCAGATCATGCAAACTTCCTATGGAATCGCTGAGAGGCTTGCCCTCCAATTGTGATCGAATATAGCGGCTCACTCCTTTAAAAAATGGGCGCTTCTCTAACTCTTCTAAACACTCTTTAAGCTGCTGGTTTTGACTCGCTTTGAGAGTCTCTTCTGGCTTACTCTCAAAATGGTCAATTAGAGCCTCGAGTTTTTCTAGGGGGTGCTTGGGTAATTCTTTTGGAGCCGGAGTAGCAACTGCTGAGATCGCGCTTGTCGCTATGTTACTCACAGCTTCACGAACTGCAGAAGCTACAGTTTCTTGGATGACCTGGCCATAGGTCTTTTGCTTTTCGACCTCTTTTTGTACGAGTTCACTTGCTGCCTTTAAAACTTGATCATCAACAGATCCTTTTCCAATAAGAGAGGTTTGTAAATCCTTAAGATCGACGAGATATGCACCCCAGCCTCCTATCCATCCAGCATTCTTAAAATGTTTACTATAGTCTTTCTCAACTAACACATGACTTAAGGCTTTCTTAAGTCTCTCTGTATTTGTAGGAGAGCGCTCCTTTTGGAAAGCTGTGAGAGCGTTGTGGAGCTCCACGATAGGGGGAAGAGCCTCAGGAGCTTTAGGAGGAGGAGCTTGAATACCTAATGAACTTACAATTGTAGAGAGCATAATTAACCTTTATTAAAATTGTTTAACTATTATAACAAAATAACAATTAATTATTAAGTGTATAAGATTTTTTTGAACCGATTACTCGACGGTGACAGACTTGGCAAGATTCCGAGGCTGGTCGATATTTGTTCCCAAGGTTTTGGCTACATAGTAGGCAAAGATTTGACTGGCAACCCCATAGATAATGGGAGCGAGGGCGTCGCTCACTTTAGGGAGCCAGAGAACATCCTCAGTGATTTTTATGATTTCATCAGCTCCTTTTGGAGCAAAAGCGAGGATTTTCCCTCCTCGGGCCTTGGCCTCCATCAAGTTGCTGAGGATTTTATCGAAGGTTTGGGTGTTACCGCACATTCCAATGACAGCGAGCTCAGGGCTAATGAGGGCGATGGGGCCGTGCTTCATCTCACCTGCGGGGTAACCACAAGCATTTAAGTAGCTCACTTCCTTGAGCTTGAGTGCGGCCTCCAAGCTTGTCGGGTGCATATAGCGGCGGCCGAGGAAGAAGAAGCTCTTATAGGAGGCGTATTCTTTCGCATACGACTCAATGAGAGGGGCTTGAGCGAGGACCTGGGTGATTTTGTTGGGGAGGTGCTTCATTTCCTTGAGGAAATGTTGTCCCTCTTCCTTATCCATATGTCTAAGGCGCGCCATGAGAAGGGTAAAAAGGGAGAGGACGGTAAGCTGGCTTGTGAAGGCTTTAGTGGAGCAGACACTCACCTCAGGGCCTGCTTTGAGGAAGAGAGAGCTGTCAGCTTCCCTAGCGAGAGTCGAGTGCTTCACATTACAGATCGCAATGACCTTGGCTCCCTTAGCCTTGGCTTCTCGGACTGCTGCGATCGTATCGGCGGTTTCTCCAGATTGGCTGATTGCGAGGACGAGGGTATCTTCCGAGACAATGGGGTTGGTATAGCGAAACTCGGAGGCGATCTCTGTCTCAGTAGGGATTCTGGCGATCGACTCTAACATGTGGGCAGCAAGGCTTCCTGCATGGTAGGAGGTGCCACATCCCAAAATCAAAACGCGATTGATTGCCTGAAGCTCTTGCGTCGTCAGGTCTAGCTCTTCGAACTCTGCGATTCCAAACTCATCTTTGTAGCGGCCCGCCATCGCTTGTTGGATCGTTTGCGGTTGCTCGTGAATCTCTTTCAGCATGAAGTGATCATACCCATTTTTAGAGATCGGGTTAGTATCAAAGCCAATGGTTTGGCTTTTTTTCTCGATTTTCTTTCCATGGGAGTTGTAGATCTCCACATGGTTATTGGTGAGAACAGCAGTTTCATCATTCTCAAGGTAGAGGACATCAAGGGATTTGCCACTGAAAGAGTTTGCATCGGAGGCCAGGTAGGCTTCACCTTTTTTGGGATCAATCCCCAAGACGAGGGGGTTCTCTCTTGAGGCTGCGATGATTTGATTCGGGTGGTTCACATGAATCAAGGCAATGGCAAATGAGCCGTGCAACTCTCGAAGCGCCTTTTGAACGGCGACACGGAGGTTGCCCGTATAGTGGGTAGAAATCAGTTGAGCAATGACTTCTGTGTCGGTTTCTGACTTGAATTCTACACCTTTCTTCAGGAGCTTGTCTCGGATCGCATTATGGTTTTCAATAATGCCATTATGGACTAACGCGAGTGAGCTTTTTTGATCTAGGTGGGGGTGTGCATTGGTCTCGCTAGGCCCTCCGTGTGTTGCCCATCTTGTGTGAGCAATGGCGAGGTCGAGGCGCATTTTTTGCGATTTAACTGCAGTTGCGAGAGATTGAACCTTCCCTGCCCGTTTGCATGCTTCGATCTTTCCGTCGATCATCCCGGCGATGCCAGAGGAGTCATAACCCCGGTACTCCAGGAGCTTGAGACCTTCAAGGCAGACATTTACTGCACTTGTTTTTTTTGTGTTCTTTTCAGGGCGTATATAACCAAAGATTCCGCACATAGATCGCTCATTTGTTACTCACCCTGAATGGTAACGATTTCCCCCTTTTTACGCTGCATAAAATGGCTGAATTTAGGGAGGTAATTACCGCGCTGGTGGATTTTCGTTCCAGCTGGGCTTTTTGAATAAAAGAATAATAAATGGGGCACTGCAAAATAAGGTAATACCTAGAGCTAAGAAGAGCTCATAAAAAATCAGGCTACCGGTGTCGAGCTGCTCTGGAGGGATAAATCCTAGGACAATGGCAAAGAGGGAGCTGACGATTCCCATTCCTGAAACGATCCACATTCCCACATTTCCTCCCGGGATTTTGTAAGCGCGAGGCGTCTTGGGGTGTTTATACCTGAGGACAAGAGCTGCAACAAACATCAAGACATACATTAGAAGATAGAGCTGAGAAGTGAGTGCGATTAAGATCCAGAATGAGGAACTCACGTTAGGCATCAAGAGGAAGATCGTCGCTAGAATTGAGACGATGACTCCTTGAGTGATCAAGATACTTACGGGGACATCTTTCTTATTGGTTTTGTGAAGAAAAGGGGGGAAGTCTCCATCTCTTGCTGTAGCAAGGAGCGCCTTACTGGGGCCAATAATCCAGGTGCTCATTCCCCCGAGAGCTCCTAGTGTAATGAGTAGGGCAAAGAGGGGAATACTCCAGCCGAATCCATAGGAATTTAAGAAGAGGGAGATCGCTTCCATTCCTCCTGCAACGAGATTGATTTCCTTTTGAGGGATAACGATCGCGATAGCTAACGTTCCCAGAATAGACAGAGTGATAATGATTGCTGCAGAGAGAAGGATTGCGCGGGGGTAGTTCTTTTTTGGGTTAATCACATCTTTTGCATGGACCGCAGACATCTCCATTCCCGCAAAG
Organism: Simkaniaceae bacterium; assembly: GCA_030149435.1. Classification (GTDB taxonomy): domain Bacteria; phylum Chlamydiota; class Chlamydiia; order Chlamydiales; family Simkaniaceae; genus JASBRR01. Next base: position 46,371 of record JASBRR010000048.1, on the reverse strand, counting down.
CCAAGGAGCACTCCCGCTAAGAAAGAGAGCTGGTCGGGGCGGCGGAAATCGGGGAGAAAGGATTGGAAGGAAAAATCGATGTGTGAGGGATGCCCATCAGCAACCCATAGAATTCCAAGGAGGATAATGATCGATCCGGGGATAATGGTCCCAAAAATGACCCCTAGAGTACTCACCCAACCCGAAGCTTTCATTCCCAGAAGGTTAACAAGTGTCGCGATCCAAAAAGTTCCAAAGATCACACAGAACATATAGGCAGTGTTGTGTACAAGAGCTGGGTTGATGATAAAGGCGAGAGTCCCCGCGATAAATGATAGGATTGTGGGGTACCAGACAACATTTTCAACCCATAAAAGCCATGCAGCCAGAAAGCCCATCCGATGACCAAAGGCCTTTTTTACCCATACATAAACCCCTCCACGTTCAGGCCATCCTGTTGCCAGTTCTGCAGAAACAAGGGAGACAGGGATAAAAAAAAGCAGGGAGGAAACGATAAAGAAAAAAAGCGATGAAAAACCATACTCTGCAGTCAATGGCCAATTCTTAATACTGACAATCGCAGCGACGTTGATCATTGCCAATAAAAAGATGTTAAGAGAGCGTTTTTTCATCTATTTTCATCCTAAATTAAAAAAGATTAAATTTTCATTTATTCTTAAGATTTAGTCAATATAATAACGAATTATGCGTAGATTCGTAAAACTATCAATTTTGGTGCAGTTTTTTATATTGACTATTGGTGTATTTGCGCATCAGCAGACAGGCCGCCTGGAAGAAATTACAAAACAGTTCCAAAAAGATCATGAGGTCACTGGAGTTGTCGTTGCAGCGATTCAAAGAGATCAGAACCAATCATTCCAACAAATCATTACCTTAGGCACTCTCTCAAAAAAATCTCCCATTCCAGTAAATCAGTATACCGAGTTCCGCCTTGGACCCCTCACTCAACTATTTACTTCTGCTTTACTTGCCTATTTTGTTCAGGAGGGAAGAGTGAATTTGGCCGATCCCGTTTCACAGTTCCTCCCACAGTCCACAAGGGTTCCATCCTTTAAAGGGCAGGAGATAACGATTGGCGACCTAGCAACACATACTTCAGGGCTTCCCGATATGCCCTATACGCTCTCAAGCCGCGCAACCTTCTCTGTTGCTCAGATGTACCATTTCCTAGGGAAGTACGAACTCACTAGGATGCCTGGAAGTCAATATGAGCATTCAAACTTAGGCTATGCTCTTCTAGCGAATTTGCTCACACGTATTTCAAAGAAATCCTTTCCCGATCTCTTGCAGCAAGTATTGCTTCGCCCACTCAATCTTAGAGACACGGTCTTTACACTCGATCAAGAGCAGAGATCTAGATATGCGATTGGGTATGAAAAGGGACATGGGATTTCTCCACTAAATAGTGAAAAAATCTACTCGGTGTTCATTGGTTCAGGAGGGCTCAACTCCAATGCTCATGACATGCTGACCTACCTCTCTTTTCACATGGGATGCGAGGAAACAAGCCTAAACTCAATTTTGTCAATCATGAGAAGAACCCACCACCAGTTTGGGAGTCATGCCACGGGACTTGGGTGGAGTATCATGCAGCTTCCTGGGATCAAAGGGGAGCTATTCTATAACAAAGGGACACTATTTGGGTTCAGCTCTTATATGGGAATTGCACCTGACGAGAACATTGGTGTAGTCGTGTTAACTAGCCAAGGAGATTTTGAGATCGCCTCGCTTGGAGAAGAGTTGCTCCGAGCTCTAAAATAGCTTTTTGTCCCTTTCTGTTGATCAAGCCTTTGGTAATTAAGAGCTTAAGAATATTTCATTAAAAAATATCCAGTTAATATTCTAATAGTTAGTTGCTTAGCGTTTAATTATTAATTTTACATTAATTAATAAATAAATTATAATTAATTTATAATAAATAAAAGAAGAGTTAATTGTGACTGCTATTGATTCAAAACTTTTTGCTTCTCCTCCTGGCGCTTTTTCTCTCTCTGAGGTTGAGCTGCAATCACGCGAGATGTCTCCAGATATTAGTGGGGAAGCAGCAAGTCATAGTCCTGTCCTCGTTCAAGGTCAAGGTGCAGATAGCTTATCTCTTATAGATAGGAATGTTACTAAAATTGATGTCAAGGAAACTAATACGTCTCTCGACAGAGTTGTTAGTCCCAATAGCGGTGATGAGAGTTCTAACGCTTTATCTAAAAAAGAGTTACAGGGGACTGCTCGAATGCGAGCTCTTTTCTTTGATCCGAAGGGAGGTCCCAAGCCCTGGCAATGTGTCTCACAATTTGCTCAAACTGGGGCAGCGGCAGGAGTGATCCTGACTGCAGCTGTTTCTATATTGCAGCCGTCTGAAGAAGATCCTGCATGTCCTTGTCAAAATAATGGTTCTAAAACTTTAGCATATGGTGTGCTTGCTTCTGCTGTCGGTTCGATTGCAGGTGGTGTTTTTGGAGCGGTTACATTTAACCACATGGCAGGACCAGTATACGAATAACAGTATACGTAACATGCATTAAGTGGCATTTTCTTTGTTCTCATACTATGTAGGAATCTCTTGAGCTACAGCTATGAAGTATAGTATGTGGGGAAGAGCAATAGTTTTTTGTTGCTATTTTTATCTATCCATGAAAAAATTTTACCATAGATATAGACATAATTACGAAGGAGACACGTATGTCACTTGAAAACGCCAAAGCCAATCTGCAAGAGTTTGGGAAAGAGCTCAACCTAGAGGGGCTTGCATTTGATGAAAATCACACCTGTATTTTAGGGATTGATAATACTTTCTCGCTTCACTTGACATATGAGCCAAATTCAGACCGACTCTATCTTTATTCTCCGATTCTAGATGGACTTCCAAAGGATGATGTGACAAAGCTTAAGCTCTACGAAGCATTACTAGAAGGATCAATGCTTGGTGGCCAAATGGCTGGAGGCGGTATTGGAGTTGCCGTCAAGGAAGAGCTCATCCTTATGCACTGCGTTCTCGAAATGGGATCAGGAGCAGATGCCTCTTCACTCAGAAGGTTTGCTCCGCTATTTGTTGAGTCTGTTGAAAAGTGGAGAGATCGAGCGAAGAAGATTCTAGATGGTATTCCTGTTGATGTGAGCGCTGATCGCCCAGGAGTCCCTGGAAAAGGACCTTTACCTCCTCAAGGAGGAGATGACATGAAGCCCGGTGATCGCTTCATGAAGATCTAAGAGATCTAACTTTCTATTAAGAAAGATGTCTATGGGTGTTTCTCAAGGAGTTGATGATGTGTTCATCTTTTTGAGAAGCACCTTTTTCTATGAGCTTAACGCTAGACATGACTGTTGAGTGATCTCGTGAAAACACCTTCCCAATTTTTAGAAACGAGAGACTGAGTTCCTTTCGGCAAAGGTACATCGCGATTTGCCTTGGAAAGACACACTCCTTCTGTTGGCTTTTACCTAAAATGTCTTCGGGCTTGATTCCAAAGGTATGAGCCACCACTTTGACAATTTTTTCGGGAGATAACATCACTTTTTCTTCTTCTTCGATCAAGTCTTTGAGCAAGACTAAGGCGACTTCTAAATCGATCGAAGAAGAGGTTTGGCTGCTGCTACGTAGAGCAAGGGCTTCGGCAGCGCGAATCAGGGAGGGGAGCTGACTAAACGTCTTGAGGAGGTAATGACAGAGATCAGGACTCATTGTAAGAGAAAGCTCTGCCATTTTTTCCTTCAATATTTGCTCCCGAACTTTTTCTGAGGGTGTATTGAGGGGGAGTGTAAGACCCCATTCAAACCGGCTCACAAGTCTTTCTTCAATATCTTGAAGAAAGCGGGGGGCACACTCAGCAGCAAGAATGATCGGATATCCACTGGTGTGAAGTCGGTTAAAGGTGTGGAAAAACTCTTCTTGCGTTGCAATCTTCCTCGAAAAGAGATGGACATCATCGATTAAAAGCGCTCCAATATCTCTGTAAGTGCTTCGAAACTCTTGCAGTGTACTTGTGCGAAAGGCGCGCACCACATGTTCTGAAAAGGTTTCACTTTTCACATAGAAAGCGCGGGTTCCCGAATCAATCAGCTTTTGAGCAGTTGCCATCAGTAAATGGCTTTTGCCACTCCCTTTGGGTCCATAGATATAGATGGGGTTATAGCTCATATCGAGCTCTTGCAGAATGGAAAGCGCTAGGTTATCGCCATCGACCTCGACAAAGCGGGAAAAGGTTGCATGCGGTTCAAGGGGGTCAGCAGAAAATGTGGAGGCTTGGTCAGGAAGGTCTTTAGCTTTGTTCTCTTTTTTCCATGGTTTACCCTCCAAATAGAAGTGAAGAGTGAGTGGAGTTCCATCAGCTTGTAATAGAAGTTCGTTTGCAAGAGGGATAGCGTGCTCGTGAAACCATAAAATCTGGAAGGTGTCTCTTGCTTCTAAATGGAGATTCCTTGCATCAAACTTGAGGATACGTAGCGGAGTAAGCCATTCATCTACTGTTTTTTTCCCAAGCTTATCTTCGACAGCTGTAAGAAAGTCAACCCAGAGCTTCATCTCCTCCTACTTCTTTTTAGGTTCAATCGTCACTTGCCGAGAAGGTTTCCCTCCTTTCTTGCTTTTTTGTGACATATACCATTGCTGTAGGATTTGTAATCCCATTGAGGAAAGCCAGTAGATATTGAGCCCTGAAGGGAACTTATAGAAGAGCACAGTGAACACAATCGTCATCATTGTTCCCATCTTTTGCTGCTGTTTTTGTTGCTCAGTTAATGGCCCTTTATGCTTGCTTTGAGAAAGCTTCTGTTGTGCAAACATGACAAGTCCAAGAATAATTGGAAGGAAGTGAAACTCTGTTCCAATGAAGGGGATTGGGTAGCTCCACGAGAAAAGGACATCTGGAGCTGTAAGGTTATTAATCCATCCTGGAATAAAGCTCGATCCGCGAAGGGAGAATGTTGACTTGAGCAGGTTCATCATCCCAAATAGGAAAGGCATTTGCATAATGAGCGGTAAGCAACCACCAAACGGATTGACTTTGTGCTCCTTATAAAACTGCATCATCTCCATTTGAGAGCGTTTCGGATCTTTTTTATGCTTTTCCTGAAGCTTCTGAAGCTTAGGGCTAATTTCCTGAAGCTTTAGGTTGGAGCGGATCGACCAAGCATTGAGAGGGTACATCATAATACGCAGGACAACCGTAAGGAGAATAATAGAAAAGCCCCATGAGCCCGTGATTTTGAAAAAACCATTCATGATTAAGAATAGAAACTTGGCAAAGGGCTCTGTAATAAATGAAAGCCATCCATGGAAGCTCTCAACCTCAGTATAGCGGGGATTGTACCCTGTGATGTCATTTGTAAACGTGGCATCAACACGTTTTAAGATGTCGTGATCGATGGGTCCTAAAAAGAGGCGGAATTCCATTGGAGCAGAGGAGCGCTTTAGCGGCATGTGCACCGCATATCCTGGGTATTTACTTGCTGGGTAGAGATCATTCTGTGCATCGATCATGACTATACGAGAAGGATCTGTATTCCCAGGAACATAGTTTGCTTGAAATCCTGTTCCAATTTCACTAATGGGATCAAAAATCAGAGAGAAGTAACCATTAGAATTCGCAATCCAATCGGGCTCAATTGTAGAAATTGTCGTTGCAGTCTTGGGTAGGGAGAGTTTTTCTACAACAGACTTATTGTTCTGCACAGTTCTGTATTTGATTTCTGGAGCTGGACTACCAGAAATAAGCTCCACTTCTGAAACACCTGAAGTCACCCATAGGTCACGAGAATCACCATCAACTTTAATTGTTGCAAAGAGGCAGTAGGGAGCCTCTTGACCTTTCTTTGGAAGTCGGTAAGTTTTAATGATTCTTCGATTTTGCTCTCGCCCTTCAAACTGAATCGACTCCCCATCAAACGAGACGACTCTATAGATAATATTGGCTGTTGCCAAGTCATCCGATAGGGTATTGAACGCATAAAAACGCGGGTCGTTCGGGTGGCTAGGAGTGCCTTTTGTTTTTTCTATGCCACGACGTAAGAGTGGGTAGTAACCACCTTGAGAGGGAGAAGTGATCTGACTTAAGCCATCCTTATACGTAAAATAAGGGCGCGACGGGAATCGTGCGTTGCTTGTGTAGTTTTTATCGATAATTCGGTCGAAATTAATTGGCAGAACAACACTACTTGAATTCGTCTCAGACTTAAAAGGAAGGTTGACTTCAGCAATAGCTCCACCCACAGTAGAAAAAACAAGTTGAATAGACTCGTTCTCTAGAACATAGAATTTTTCCTCTTTGCTAGCATCCTGAGCCACTTCAGTGACTTGGTATGTTGTAATGGCTTTATAATCGCTAAGGCTTGAAAATGAGATTAATCGATCGGAGTTAACATCATAAAGACCAATAGGTAGGTACTTCCCATTGGACTCAGCAAGCACAATCGCATTGACTTTGATCTCTTCTGCTTTTGCGACAATCTTGCCAGCTTCATAATCAGCTCCTACCACGTTAGGCGTCCCTTCAAGTGTAAGAAGTTGTACGGCTTGAACCCCAACTTGTGGAGGAAAAGTAGAGACGATTTCAGGGTTTGAAGAATAGGTATAGAGTGCCATATCTCCGACATCCTTTGCAGAGATTGCCAGGCGAACCTCTCGGAGCATCCCTTTTCTGTCCTGAACATAGCCCTCTTGTGGCAAATCACTTGCGCTAGCGATGGTAAGGTATGAGTTGTCTCCACCTATTAACGTCCATGCAACGACCTCTTGTCCTTGTAGATCCTTATAGATAGGGGAGAGTGGAAGGGATTTAGGGGAGATAGATCTTGGCGTCGCAGGCTTCTCTTCACGCATTTCTGCTTTTGCTGCAAGCTCCTTTTGAGCTGGTTTCTTGTCCGATGTAAAGTACTTGTTGACGAAGAACAGCATCAATGTCATCGAGATTACAAAAAGAAGAAAGCGAATATTCATGTTAGGGTTCCGTTAAGGATAGGGGTTAAAAAAGGAAATCGTAACAAAAGGAGTATTATGAAGCTAGTTTTCAAAGCTGTTTTGGTGATCTTCGATCCTTTGGAGAAAGGATTGAAAAGCTTCCGTATCGCGAATGTTGTCTAGCCACTCATCTTCTTGAAGGTTTGAAAGAGGAGGAAGAGCATCGAAGGCGTGAGCCTTTTCTAAGAAGTAGAGCGCTCTTTTAGGATCCTCAAGTAATGAGTAAAGCTCTGCTAGAGAGTAGTATGCGTGAGCATTTCCCAGCTTAGCTGCTTGGATCATTTTATATTCCGCTTCTCTGAAGTGCTGATCTGCATCAGTGCCAATTTCTAGAAGCTCAGCAAAGTTGAGCAGCGTGATTCCCCAGTCTAAGATCACATGAGAACACTCTTTATTTCTTTGATGCGCAATGCGGTAGTGATGGAGGGCTCTGTGGTAGGATTCAACCTCACCGATAAGTTCTCCATGATGGCTCCATACAAGGGCGATTTGGTAGTGGATTTCTGGGAAATCGGGGTGGAGCATGCTAAGGTGGTTGAGTAGATCTAATGCTTTGGCATAGGTCTCCTCACTTTCTGAAAACTCTGCAAGGTAATCTAAGCTGCAGGCATAGTCATAAAGCCACTCAGGATGGACATATGCTGCATTCTTTTGCCCGTTGAGCGCTTGCTGAAAGTGATGCACTGAGCGCTTTACATGCTCTTCATCATTAGATAGTTCACTATATTTCAAAAGGCAACGCCCATACTGGTAGTGAGCCTCTGTTGACCTTTTTAGATGGAGCGCTTTTTCAAAGAACTTGATCGATCGCTCATAGCTCATTTCATCGTGGTCGATCTCTGCTGCAGCGAGATATGTGGAGGCAAGTGCAAGCCATAATTGATAGTCACTGCGATCATTGCTGAGACCTTCTTGGAACCTTTCAATGGCTTGGTAGTAGTAATCGGGGTCTTTGAAATAGCGGCCGAGTGCGACTAGGCAGACTCCTGCAGGATAGCAGGATGTAGGGTCTTCTGGATCAATTTCACTCGCTTTATTTTGCCCTTCGTAAATGAGCTCAAGCCTTTCGACAAATGTTCCGATAAGAGAGAGAGCTTCTGACCAAATAGAAAGAATTGCAGGGGAGCGATTGGGACATCTTGCGCCATTTTTGCACTTCTCAATGCATGCACTGAGTTTTTTAACATCTCTAGAGATTTTACCACTCTTCAGAAGTAGCTTACTCCATGCGATCCAAACTTCTACTGCATAAGGTTGAAATCTAGCAGCTGTCGAAAGGCATTCGCTTGCCTGAGAAAAGTGATCTTCGTCGTGAGTAGCGTCGTAAAGCGCTTCAAGAGCGCACCCAAGCTTAAGCCATCCATTAAAGGAGTCGATTGAGATCGAGACCCCATTTTTGAAGCAATTAATCCCTTTTACGTATAAGCGTATGTCGTTTGTCAGCTGTCCAAGCTTCATCGCGACATCGCCATAGTTTAAGTAAAACTCGGTGGAAAGGTCATCTTGGAAAGAGGTTGCTTTTTCAAAAGCTTTAAGGGCGCAGTTTAACTCATTAGGTTCTTCTGACTGATGGGCGAGTTTTGCCCAAATATTTGCGTAGTCCCAGTAAAGGTCGGCAAGAACGTCATCGCTCTCTGAACCAGAGAGCTCAAGCGCTTTTTCATATTTTTTCTTCGCGTTCAGGAAATAGCTGTTTTCTGCCTTCCGTAAACCGAGAAGGTAGAGGGTATTTCCCCAAGCATGCCAAGCAGCAAAAGAATCGGGGTTAAGCATGATGACTCTCTTAAATCGTTTGCTAGCTAAAGTAAGCCCCTTTTCCTTTCCTTCTTCGCTGCCGAATTCAAAAAGTGCAAGACCTTGATTTAGAAGCATATCAGCATTAGCTGGATCGAGTTTCATTGCTATATCAAAGAACTCCATGCCCGATGCATCGCCGTGAAGCAATCGAAATTCTCCTTTTTTAAAGAGTGACTGACTCAGGGCTTTATAGTCTTGATTTGGGAGTGTTCCAATGTCAGAAAGCAGTTGCAGGTCAGGATCTTCAGGATTAGGTGTGTATAAATCTAGGTGTTTAAGCTGCTGCATTTTTGCCATGCTAAAGTCTTCGAAAACTGAATAAATGATCTCAACAGTATAGGAAATCAGACGATTTTTCCACAATCTCACTCCCTATTCAATACTCTCTTTTATTCGATAACAATCTGTTTAAGGTGTTCATGAGAAGTTAATATTAAGGGGTTTAATAAAATGGGGGCTTAATCTAAAATTGAATTTTTTTTGGTGAATATATGTTTTCATGTGATCGAGCAATCAGAATGGAAGAGACCGATGCAACGGGCTCTATCTACTTCGCAAATCTCTCTAAAATAGGCTTAGAAGTCTTTGAAGAGTGGGCCCATTCTCGGGGGTTTTCCCTCAAAAAAAGATTAGAGTTTCAAGACTTTCTTTTGCCCATTGTGCACTCTGAAGCGACTTTTTTGGCGCCAATCGTGTTTGGAGATGAGCTTAAAGTTCAGTTTTCGATTACACGCATTGGGACCTCTTCTTTTACACATTGCTCAAAGTTTTTGCTCGATGGCAAAGAGGTAGGACGCACTTCGATTACTCATGTCATCACTTCACCGGAGACAAAAAAATCGATGCCGATTCCCAAAGATCTTTTAATCCTGTTAATGGATAAATAATTCAATGATACTAAGCAGAGTTTCTCACGCATTGCCCTCGATTCTATGCACGACCGCTCTTTTTTGTGGAAGGCAAGGCCTCGTCAATCTTTTTTACCGCTGTTCCTATAAAGAACAGATGCCCTTTTCTGCACTGCAAGGAGCATTGTTTGCTTCTTTTTTCCATAGTCGAACGATTGAAGACTTAACAGATCTTACAAAAACAGAGGCTCCTTTCGCCAAGAGAATTAACTACTTATCAACGGTCCGCTATGTGGTTATTATCGCGCTTCCAATTATCTTATCCATGAGTGTTTCAAAGCTCACTGGGGATGCATTGGGGTGGCGCTCTGCCTTTAAGAAGGGCATGTTCAATTACATCTTTGCATTTTTGTCATTAAAAATGCTTGGGATTGTCCGCACAACTTTGAGGAGTTAGAGGCAAAAAGAGGATCGGAATTTTGTATTTCGGCAATGAAGTTCCGAGGCATTCAATGAGCTCTTCATCTGAAAAAGCTTTTTCACTATGTAAATATGCAATCGGTCTGTGACCAAATTCTCTGTCTGGAATAGCATCAACACGCACATCAATGATTCCATCAATTGAGCGAATCACATTTTCTACCTCTTCGGGGTGAATATTTTCGCCACCAGAGATGAATAATCTGTCTTTTCTTCCATGTATTGAGAGCCCATTCTTTGGAGAGTAGGATCCCAAGTCGTTTGTGTGGAACCATCCCTCTTTGTCTGTTGGGCATTCGACTTGATGGTTTGTCCCTAGGTATCCTTGAAATAGAGTATGACCTCTGACTAGAACCTCGCCATCTTCTCCGATCTTAATTTCGCGATAGGGAAGTGTATGACCGTGTGAAATAAGAGGGGCTCCTCTTTCCAAATTTGTAGCAATTTGCGAACTCATTTCTGTCATTCCATATGTTGTGTGAAGATTAAGGCCGTGCTTTATTCCTCGCTTATAGAGGGAGTGTGGAATTGATGCGCCTCCTAGCAATATGCATTTAATTTGCTTAGAAAGGTCGAATTGATGGGGATCATGATTGTCAAGAAACCGATAGAGTTGTGTGGGTACAAAAGATAGGTGGGTGACGCCAAAATGATGAATGGTCTCAGGGGTAGCTACTTGATCGTCTAAGACCACTGCTTGCCCTGCTAGGAAGCACCGAAAGAGAATTGCAATGCCTGAAACGTGGTAAAGAGGAAGAGAAAGAAGCCAGCGATCTCCTTCTTCTAGCTTAATCGTTCCATTAGAGCCAAGCGCACTATAGTAGTGGTTACCAAGTGATAAACAGGCGATTTTAGGCTCCTCTGTTGTTCCCGAAGTAAAAAGGTAGGTTGCAGCCCGCTTTTTGTCTAAAAGTACTTGAGTTTTTTCTTCGGCTTCATGATTCATCAGCTCTGCAAAGGAAACGACAGGGACGCTTAACTTAGGGAGGTTGAGGCTATCAGGGTGAATGAAAAATGAGGCCCCAAGTCGATTGAGTTGAGCTTGAATCGCAGAAGTTGGGGTATGGATATTTAGAGGGCAAGCGATCGCTCCAATGCGAAAGAGAGCAAACAGCAAAAGAGGAGTAGGAAACTTACGTGTTGGAGAAATCGCAACGCGATCACCCTCTTGAATACCTAATTTCCTGTAACAGGCTTCGATACTGCTGATGATTTTATTACATTCACTATAGGACCAAGTTTGCTCTTTAGAGATGAGAGCAGGAGCGTGTGGACTTATTCGGGCATACAAACTAAAAGGACATTCGAAAAATTGCATTAACCTTTCCCTCCAGAAAAGTCCAGTTGTTCGGGAAATGGAGCTTTCCCTCTTTTAACTCTACCGCTTCCTTGAACAAGGGCTCTTTAAATAAGCAGTAGGTGCCAAGTCCCATTGGAAGAATTGGCACTTTCTCCCTGTAAGCGAGCTTTGCAATTTGCATCAGCCCTAATTCGGTTTCATAGCTGCTGCTAAAAATAAAATCGACCCCTTTTTTTATGGCTGCTTGATCCCAACATTGTAGGGTGGGTTTATAGATGAGAGCTTTTGGCTTAGCATTCTCAGCATTCCCTTTGCGAAAGAGTGTATCATGGGCCACAGGGTAGGGGAAGTCTTGGTTTTCGATAGGGTCTTCGAAGTACTCAAGGTCCATCCATGGACACGACTCTGCAAAAGAAAGCGTCTCCTCTGGGGACCACGCTTGGTTGACATCGATGCGCAGCTTTTTTGAGATGAGCCGACTTTTTCCCAGATCCATAAGACGAATTGCTTCTCTTGAAGAGAGATGGCCTACCTTGATTTTGATTGTGCTATAAGGAGATGGATCAAATTTCTCTAATCGCTCGAGGTACAAGAGTCCATTGATGGGAACGGGAGGGATTTCAGGAGCATCAAACTGAGAGCTCAGTGCACTCTTCACTCCAAATTGTACAGAAGGGGAATAGGGAGTTAAGTCAATGTTATCACGCAGGTTTGGCAGAAGTTCAAGGAGTTCCCTCTTTGCCTGTTCTAAGCTCTCTAAGCTATATCCCGGGAGTGGAGCCACTTCTCCCCATCCAACGTTTCTCTTAGAGAAGTCAATTTTGAGAATGAACCCTTCTCGAACACCTAAATGAAAGGGGCGCCGATAGTGGTAGAGCGTGATCATACTAGGTAGCCAACCAGAAATAGGAAAGTGTAAAGGTGAAATACCTTTCCTGTTTTGGGGAATAAAGGAGCGAGGTCCTTACCATTCTGAGCTCCCAATACGCCCTTCATTAAGGAAAGGGCGGGGATGATATAGAGAGATGCAATCAGTACATAGGCCGAAGCATCAGCCCAAAGAAACAGGGCAACAGGAACCGTCCCAGCACCTAAAATGCAGACGAGAAACTGACCCTTTCCAAAGGAGCTTCCAAATCGGACAGGAAGCGTTTTCTTCTGTGCTTCGCGATCCTCTTCTATGTCTCGGAGGTTATTGAGCACAAGCAAGGCCATGGAAAGAAACCCTGGCCCCATGCCAGCGATCAATGCGGTCATAGAGATGCGGGCTGTTTGCAGATAGGTAGTTCCAACGGTTGCCATGAGACCAAAAAAGAGAAAAACAAAAATATCGCTGATCCCGAGGTAGGCTAAAGGGTAGGGACCTGCTGTATAGAGATACCCAAGTGCAATCGAGATGAGCAAAGGGACAACAATCCAGAGACCGCCAATAGATGCCAAATAAATCATGATGAAAGCTGAAAGGCAAAACATAATATGGGTGGCTCTTCGCATTGTTTGTGGAGAGATAAGGCCCGCTTGGACTAAGCGGCGCGGCCCTTTTCGACTGGCGGTATCGGCACCTTTGATAAAGTCGAAATAGTCGTTCGCAAAATTCGTTCCTACCTGAATCAGCAAAGCAAAGAGAAGCGTTGCAATAAATGTCAGAAGCGAAAAGGAGTGACTCTTGAATGCAAGTACTGTTCCAATGAGCACAGGAGACAAGCTCGCAATCAGGGTCTTAGGGCGCGTGGATTCAATCCAATATGTTGCTGTTGTCATGGCCTTTTGGGGAATTGGTTAAAATTCGGTTTTCTCTTTTCTAGAAAGGCTTGATGCCCTTCTTGAGCCTCTTCTGACATGTAATAGAGCATTGTGGCGTTTCCTGCGAGCTCTTGTAATCCCATCTCGCCGTCACAATCTGCGTTGAGACCTGCTTTTAAGCACCGAAGAGCAATGGGAGAGTGCTCTAACATCTTTTGACACCAAGCCATTGTAACCCTTTCCAAATCCGCTAGAGGAACAACTTGATTGACAAGACCCATTTGCAAGGCCTCTTCTGCAGAGTATTGACGGCAGAGAAACCAGATCTCGCGCGCTTTTTTTTGTCCAACAATTCTCGCTAGGTAACTTGCCCCCAGCCCTCCATCAAACGATCCGACTTTTGGCCCAGTTTGTCCAAAAATCGCATTGTCTGCTGCAATCGTAAGGTCACAAATGACATGGAGTACATGCCCTCCACCAATTGCATACCCCGCAACCATCGCGATGATAGGCTTAGGGCATGAGCGGATCTCCCTTTGAAAGTCTAAGACATTTAACCGGTGGGTTCCCACCTCATCTCGATACCCCGAGTCCCCCCGTATATTTTGGTCACCCCCTGAGCAAAACGCCTTTTCTCCCTCTCCCGTTAGGATGATCACGCCGATTGATGAATCATTTCTCGCATCGGAGAGAGCGTGCCTTAGCTCCTCAACAGTTTGAGGGCGGAAAGCGTTGTGAATTTCAGGGCGATTAATTGTGATTTTCGCTACACCCTGAAATTTGTGGTACAGGATATCTGTGTAGGATCCGATTGCTTGCCAGTCGATATTTTGCACTGCTGTTGTCATTGGTCACCTTTTAAATAGTCTGAGATTTTCTTTTTGCACTCTTCGGGGTTTTCTATATGGACTGCATGGCTTGAATGTGACACGAGATCGACTTTGACTTTTCCTCTGAGTTCTCTAAGCTTTGCAGCAATTTTTAAGTATTTTTTATCATGTGCTCCAAATAAAAAAAAGGTTTTGAATGGAAATTGTTCTATCACATCCCAATAGCTCGGTGTCACGGCAGGGCTAAGCTCTTCTAGCGCGCGTGCAAGAGAGTGGGGGTCATGTGTTTTACGCTGCTGCAGCGTCTCCCAATCTAGCTTTTCAAAAAGAGGCTGTGCATACCACTTTTTTAGAAAAGCGCTTAAACCCTCCTTTTGCAGATATGTCGCCCACTCCTTATCCTTCTCTTGACGCTCGGCTTTTCCCTCTTCAAGACCAGGGCTTGTTGAAAGCAGAATCAGTGAGTCGATTTGCCCAGGATATTTTTTTGCGTAGTGAAGTGCCAGACGTCCGCCTAATGAGTAGCCAATGAGTGTGATCTTCCCGCTTGGCATTTGCTCCTTTAAGCTTTCAATCATCCCATCTAAAAGAGAACCTCCTTTAGGGAGGGGAGTCATCTGATGGCCTGGAAGTGTGAGGAAATATGATTCAAATCCTCCACCCTCAAATGCAGACCAATCTTCTGGACCTCCTAAAAAACCGTGGATAAAAACGAACTTACGAAAGCTTGAGCGAGGCACTTGCTTGGATCTCTTGTAAGTTTGTAATCACGGCTTGCCTGACGAGGCCATTTGTTTTCGCATCTGTTTTCACTTCGATAAGTCGATGCTCTGCTGAACCTTTCTTCAAATCCTCTTGAAGGGCTTCAAGCGAAATAGGAGCAGAATACGAAAGGCCAAAAAGAGGGGCAGTATGCTTTAACTCGGCTGAGTGAGGGGTTTGGAAAAAGGTGCGGAATTCCTTTTCCTTTTTTGCAATGGGTAGGTGAGAAAAAATGCCTCCACCATTGTTATTGATGACCAGGAAAGAGATCGGTGTTGAAAGGCTTTGGAGTTGGGCAAGAGAGTTGATGTCGTGAAGAAAAGCGAGATCACCGACGACTGCAAGGACTCTTCTTCCCTCAGCTTTTGCGATGCCGATCGCAGTTGCGATATTCCCATCAATTCCTGAAAGTCCCCGATTGGCGTAGATCGGTCCCTTGTGATGCTTAGGAAGAAAAAATGCATCGGCATCCCGAATCGGCATGCTATTTGATAGGAATAGAGCCGTATCTTTTTCCACCGTTTTAGACAATGTGTGAAAGAGTGCAGGCTCTGAATACGTGCTTTCTGCAGCAAAGTAGTGGTGAATGCTCTCGTCGACATTTTTTGAAAGCGCACTCCAGAACTCCGACCAAGAAGACGCTTTTCGCTCCTCAGCTCTATTCACAAGAGAGCGGCAAAAAGTTTCTGGTGAGGACTCGACGCGGTGTGTGATTGAGTGGTTGATGTCTTTTCTATATAAGTTAGGAGCAACATGAATGTAGACCTTTGGCTTTTTGAGCGAGAGCCACTCGAATACCTTCTTGGATACAAAACGGTCCCCAAACTGAAGAATGGCATCAGGGGAAAGGTCTTCGTTGAGCCCAATCGACTTGAGCATAAGGTCATAGCCCAGTGTTAAAAATGGACTTTTTCTCTCCCGTCTTACAGGGGATAAGATATCGGGAAAAATGGGCCATTTTAAGCGCTCTGCGAGTGAAAGGAGCGACGTTAGTGAATCCCACGACTGATTCCCTCCTACAAGAATAAGCCCTTTTTCATACTCTGCAAACTCGTCATATAGAGCGCTCAGTTCTGCAGGTGCGATTCCCTTTTTTCCTGGAAATATTGATGTATGTGCTGAGTGAGTGATAGGTGGAGAAAAAAAGCGTGTGCGATCAGTCGAGAAAAAGGGCTCTCGCAGCATGCAGTTAATATGGACTGGCCCTTTGTTCTCTCCATTTGCAAAACCCATGGCTTGGGCAATAGTTGTTCCCAAAAATGAGGTAGGGATACTGGCATCGGAGCAGGGGAGATCAACTTGGTGGCGGACAAAATTTTGATAGAGTCTGACTTGGTCAGTTGCTTGGTTTGCTCCGGTATTTCGAAGTTCTGGGGGGCGGTCTGCAGTCAGTACAATGAGGGGAATCTCATCGTGAAATGCTTCCATCACCGCAGGTAAAAGGTTTCCAGCAGCAGTTCCAGAAGTTACAATCAAGCAAACCGGGGACTTGCTCGCCTTTGCATAGCCCAAGCCATGAAAGCTCATCCCCCTTTCATCGAAGTGAACGAACGTTTCAGCGAGAGGATGGGCGCTTGCTGCAAGCACAAGAGGAGTGCTTCTCGATCCAGGGGAGATGCAGAAATAGCGCACACCATGATGGATCAGCTCCTTAATCATTGTATTTGCCCAGAGCTCATTCAACTTTGGTGTATTTGCACGCATTCGATTACCATCTAATAAATTGTGAAATTTTATGTTCTAGCTCTTTCCATTCCCGCTTGGGATGTGAACCTTCAACAATTCCCGCACCAGAAAATAGATAAAGCGATTGATTTGAAACAAGAGCGCTTCTAATTCCAACAAGCAAGTTTGTCGCGTGCCTACTTATATATCCCACAGGCGCCGCATACCACCCACGATCAAATCCCTCCTCCTCTAGAATAAACTCAAGCGCACCCTCTCTAGGGAGGCCGCCAACTGCTGGAGTCGGTGAAAGTGCCTGAATGACATCGCGATCGGAGACTCCTTCCCTTAGAGTTCCAGAAAAATGGTAAATCAAGTGCTGCACAGTAGATGTTTCAAGGACTTGAGGCATTTTATCCACTTGCAAATCTGTGCATAGGGGAGTTAGCACTTTTTCAATCTGTTCTTTTACGACTAAGCATTCATACATTTCCTTGGGGCAGGATGTGAGCTCCTTCTTCCATTTCTCACCGAGAGGTCTTGTGCCTGCAATCGCAGCAGTCGAAATCGTTCTTCCCTTTCGGCGAAATAAGTTCTCTGGAGAGGTGCCAATAAATGCACACCCAGGCTCATACTGAAACACAAAGCGATTGGGTGTATTGGGGAGAGCATGCAAGAGCTCAAAGGGATTGATCGGCGCTTCAAAAATAAATTCAGAACGCCTCGCTAAGACCACTTTTTCGAGCTCTTTCTTTTTGATGAGAGCAAGACCTTGATTCACACTCTTTTCCCACTGCTCAAAATGTGGAGTATCAATGCGCTGAGTGGGTTTTTGTGTGAAACACCCCAGTGAACTCAGTTCCCATTCCACTGCATAAATCCCTTGATTGATCTCTTCTTGCTCTTTAGCATTGATTGCCAGAACTGTTTGACCTTCCCTCTCAATCAACTCTATTCTTGGGAGCATGTACCGGCGTTCTGGGATTCCATCCCACGATGCTCTTTGCCTTTTCAAAAAGTCCGCACCTCCATAGAACCTTGCAGGTGAGCCTTCGAGAAAAGTAGGGGGCTCATTCATACTGTAAAGAGAACCTATGGCTGCAATGCTTTCACCGTTACTTTGCCAATAAACCTTGGGATAAAGCGTTTGCGCATTCATCCAGGCAAGGAGGTCGACCCTCTCAAAAGGGATCTCAATTCTCATGAAGGGAATAGAGGTATCATTGACTTGGAACTCGGTAGGATTAAAGACGATTTGCTTTAGGTTCTCTAGCTCTGTTAGCACTCAGCTTTTTCTCCGATATATAGAGTCGCTACACCAAAAGTTAGGGGAATCGCTCGAACACAGTGGAAGTGATGCTGCTCTAGGACATTGCAAAAATCTTTTCCTGAAGGGAACGTTTCAATCGTTTGGTTGAGATAGCGATAGGCCTCTTTATTTCCAGAAATAAACCCTCCGATGTGGGGCAATAGGTGTCGCAAGTAGAAGCGGTGAGCTCTTCGCATTATGGGCGATGTAGGCATAGAAAACTCGAGAATCAGCATCCGTCCTCCCGGTTTAAGGACGCGCAAAGCTTCCTTTAGAGTCCGGTCTACACTCACCACATTTCGTATTCCAAACGACATCGTGATGCAGTCAATCGTTTCATCCTTAAGGTCAATATCCATCGCATCACCCTCCATCAGGGTGATTTGATGAGCATTTGCCTTTCCCATGATTTTCTTTTGTCCCTGAAGAATCATTTCTGTCGACAGATCAATCCCCAGAGCGGACTTGACTTGCTTGGCCCTCTTTAGAATCGCAATCAGCTGGTCACCCGTTCCCGTTGCGAGGTCGAGCAAGTTCACCTCATCTTTCTGGGGGAGATGTTTAATCAGTTGACGTCGCCAATAGATGTCCGCTCCAAACGACAGGAAGTGGTTGAGAAAGTCATAGCGACCCGAGATCTGATCAAACATCTTCCAGACCTCTTGCCGAGAGAGTGCTTCTTGTTTCATGTTAGACCTTTTGGGGCTGCTTAAGAAAGTCCATCTTCACACATTTTACACTTTTTTTGGCAAAATCAAAATTTTTGAAAATCTCCTATACTTAGGCATATGTAGATTTTCAACTCTTTCGATTTTCCTCAAAAATTGCTGCAAAATCTGCAAAAAGCGACTTTCTTAAGCAGGCCCTTATCGCTAAAATAAAGATCTTTTTACATTACCAAGTTGCCTTCATAAAGAACAAGCGTTGATTATTTTGAGCTGTCAATGGATTCGGCTTTCTTTTGACAGGCTGTGAAGTCGTAGTCTACTCCACCAATATTCACATAACGCAATCCAAGAAACCCCCTTGAAGTAGGGTTAGCTTCACCCCAGCTTTTCAGTGCAGCTCCTAGTTTGCGCCAGTTTTCACTGGTTGCACTTTCCACAACCTTTCCAGCAGCCTCTAAGATTTGAATTTCTCTTTGGCAATCTTCTCGGCTAAATCGTCTACCGCCAGAGAACTCCACTTTAGTTTGAGCGGGATTACGTTTCTCTAGCTCTTGGTCTAATGTGCGCCATGCCTCAATATCCGTCATATTCTTATTAAGTTTATCGACTGAGCCTAGGATACTCACCTTTCTCTGGCATTGCTCCTTGGTGTAGTGTACTTGATTATCGATATAGACAACTTGACCATCATTCAGTTTCTCTGCAATTTGTTTCCAGCGTTCGATAGACTGAGGATCATTTCGATAATAGGTGTTGGGGAGTAATTGTTGAACCTCAGCTTGATGCTCGCATTCCTCCTTTGTCCATTCTTTTGAATTGATCGAAGCAGTTTGTCCATTTGGTAGCGTATCTGCAATGAGTTTCCACCCTAAATCATTATGGGCGTTCGCTATAGTATATGAAACTAGCGCCTCTATGGGAATGGGTCGTTTTAAAAAAAGGGTGCCATTATTATATCCAATGAGATTATCCAGCACATTGATGTCATTGGGATCCGAAAGCAACATCTCTACAAAGTGATCAAGATAATCTTCGGTCAACCAGTCGGTAATTATCTTTAAAGCAGTTAATCCAAGACCGCACTTAATCCCAGAAGCAAGCGAAGTTTTCATCGCAGTTTTTTCGAACAGATGAAGGAAAGTCGATGTGGCAATGACGGGCAAGAGGAGTGTCGTGATTGCGTACTTCCGTAAATCCCCTCGAATCACCTTTGGGTCAGTAGCGACCTGCAAGGCAATGGCAGATAAGGATAGGGGTGTGATCCGAGAACTAGGAATATGGGACTGAATCCCTCTGTATTTCTGAACCAAAGCTAAGCTCGCGACTGCTGCGGCGCAAGTAGCAAAGTAGGTAATATTAGACTCAATTCTTCCCATATAACTCCCTAATATATATTCAAATTATAAAAGGTTCGATTAACCCTCTTCATCTCTTAAGTTTGCTGCCATCCTGTAACAATCGTTTGGAGTATATTTCTTACCATTAATCGTTACGGAAGTTCCAATTTTGAGATAGCCTCCTAAGTTTTCCCAAGCACTACGGTCTTTGGGGTTTTGTTCAAGAGTAGCAATGCTCTCCCCAATTTTGGCATTTTGCTCACAGTCGTTTTGGTTGAAAGGTTGAGTCGTCCAAATGCCTTCCTGGTGTTTCACAGGAATTAACACATAGTTAGTTGGCATCGTTGTGCTTAATTCTCTCCAAGCTTGATAGTTTCCTCGGTCATCAACTACTGTGGTAATAAGCTCTTCAATGCGAGCCTCTTTCCGACACATTTCTTTAGTGTATGCCTTACCAGCAAGGCAACAAAACTCTTCAGCTGAAAGGAGGTGTTCAAGTGTTGTCCAATGTTCAAGTTGCACCCAACAGGCATTGCTTCCAGGGATATTGGTTACTTTTAATTTTCTTTGCAGTTTTTGAGCTGATTCACAGCTTTGAATCACCCCTTGACGCTGGCACTCTGTCTTGGAGAATTTTCTATTTAATAATGTAACTGTACCATCATCTGACATAGCCTTTCCCAATCCTTCCCATTCTTCTGCCTTCCAAGGCATAGCTTTCAAAACTAAGCAATGGGATGCTATCATGCAATCTTGAGATGTATATTTTTTTCCCTTTACCATCACAAAATCCCTCTTGGTTTCACCCATCGCTTGGCTAAGTCGCTGCCAGTACCCTCCGGCATTTATTTGAGCTTCAACAGCTTTTACAAGACAGTCTACTCTAGTATAGCTCTTCCTATTTACTAATGCCGACTGACCATCAGATAATAATTTGCTGAGCTCAACCCAACTTGCGTGGTCCTGACCATTAGATTTAACTTTAGAAGAGTAATTCAGGATTTTGATTTGGCGATTGCAATCTTGTTTTGTGTGGGAAACGCCTCCAATCGAGACAGATCGACCTTCAGGCAAATTTTGTACCAGCCCAAACCAAGCTTGATTGTCACTAGAGTTTTGATTTAACGCCTCTACGCACTTCATAATCGCTGACTCTTTTCTACAAGCCTCTTTGTTGTATGACTTACCAGAGATGACAACTGTTTGATCAAGCGCTAGCAATTGTTCTAATCGAGACCAGGAGTCATAGTCAGCTTGATCTTTTTCAAGTTTTTCAGAAAGCTCTAGAATCGAAGCTTCACTTTGGCACATTCCTGCATTATACTCCTTGCCATTGATCAGTGTTGTTCGGCTCCCAAGAGCGCTTTCTAATTGATTCCAGTTTGCAATAGTAGGTTTTTTTATGACCTCGCTGACACAACCACAGATTTGTGCTTTAAGTTTGCACGCCTCAATATCATAACTGACTCCATCGACATGGATCCGGTCATCGATATTCATAGCCTCTACTAATTTTTTCCACTGCTCCGGATCATCCGGCTTAGTTTTAAGTAGAGATGTTATATCCCAGACCGCTTTTTTGCGTTGGATAGTGCTCAAGTCGAGTTTCCCACTCGTTGTAAATACCACTTCTCCTTCTTGCAAAATTTCCGCTAGAGCAAGGTAAGGATTGTCCCTACCAGAACTCGTATTAAGATTTGGGGCAAGTTTTTGGATCTTAGCTTGGCGTCTAAACTTTTCCGGTGTAAATTGGGTGCCATCGATTCTGATCGTTTTATCCGCAGGCATACAAGAGGCAATATCATCCCAAATTTGACTATGAATAAGATGATTAGGAAGCTGTCTCTCGAGCAATGGTAGCTGCAGTGCATTTATTTTAAATTTACAATCAGCCTTTGTAATGGGCTTGTTATCGACCATAAATGTCCTATCATCTGGAATGACCGCCTCTAGCTGCTTCCATTTCTCTAGATTCTGAGGCCACTGTGCAACTTCAGAAACTGCACTTAGAATTTGGATTTCTTTTTTGCAATCAGAGCTAGAGTACCTCTTGTCATGGATAGTTGTTGTCAAATGTGAAGACATAGCCTGCTCTAAGGCCTTCCAATTGTTAATGTCATTAGGATTTAAGGACAACGCCTCAGAGTAGTGGTCTACATTTGCATGAGTCCAGCGGTCTACAATGTACTTTATAGCGCTAAGGGATACTCCAAAAAACAGTCCGCTCACAAGAGAGGCTTTTAACGTAGCTTTTTCAAAAGCAAGGAGTGCACCGGTAGTAGCAACTGAGGGAAGCAGAGTGACGATGATTGTTTTCTTGTTAAATTCGTCTCGGAGGCACTTGGGGTCTGTGGTGACCTGCAAGGCAATGGCAGATAGAGACAGGGCAGCGATCTGAGAATTAGAAATAGATGGCTGAATCCCTCTGTACTTCTTAACCAAGGCGAAGCTCGCGACTGCTGCAGCGCAAGAAGTAAAGTAGGCAATATTTGACCCAAGACGTCCCATAAGATAGATCTCCTTAGCAATTCAAGGTAGAGATGGTACGAGAAGATAGATTTTTTTGGGTAAAATTTAATATTTAAATAGGCGGGTAACCCCGCCTAATTTCGCTCTGAGAAAAGATTCTATTTTTTCTTTACCTCTAGAGAGACCCGCCCAATGAGATCGGAGTCCGATTCTTTAATAAGGCCAGCATTTAAGTTGCCTCCAAAAAAGTCTCCCATCGTTTTCCAGCTCCGCTTGTATACACTGACTAGTAGCGTCTCAGGTGTCACAAACTGGATATAAAGGGGCTGTTGGGAAACTCCATCCTCACACATTTTGCGCCTTTTTTGGCAAAACCAAAATTATTGAAAATCTCCTATACTTAGGTATATGCAGATTTTCAATTCCTTCAATTTTTCTCAAAAAATGTAGCAAAATCTGCAAAGAGCGACTTTCCCAACAGCCCCATAAAAATCTCGAAGTGCGCGAATTCTTCCTCCCTCGGTTTTTTGTGCAATAGCAATGAACGTTCTCGTTAGATTGAAGTGAAGGGGGAGTTCGTCCCCCTTCTATAATCCGCACGATACAGGGAGCAAAGTGGCCGGGTTGAAAGTTCTCCAAGGTCGAAGGGTCAAAATCCTCTAGACCCAGTTCGGGTACACTTTGAGCATATGTCATGCAAGTGAGAGAGATTGAGTGCGAATCGGGAGATCATAATTTTTCTCCCTTCTTTTTATGCTCTTGAATCAAGCGCTCAATTTTTTTTATTTCTTTGTCTGATATCTGCTCTTGGCTATCCAAAAAATAGCTAAAGAGCTCTGAGGGACTCATCGAAAAAAATTTAGTCTTGAGAGTTTTTAAAGCAGGGGGTTTAACTCTTTGTTTAACCGAGTAGAGATAGCTCCGGCTTTCTTTGATACGTTCGAGCAGTCCTTTTTCAAATAAGCGCGATAACACGGTCATAATGGTTGTATAGGCGCTCTTTCCTTTCAAACCCTGCTGCACATCTTTCACAGATTGTGGAGATTTTTTGCGCATAAGAAACATCAGAATTGCTTCTTCGAGCTCTCCAAATTCACGTCTTGGCTTCATCATCTTGCTCACTTTAAAACTTCAATTTACTACACATGTAGTATTACGTCAAGGGATAGGAAAAAACTCCTCTATTTGGTACAATGTCATGCAGGTGTTCAAACATGCCTCTCATTTGACTTTGGTAATGCGTTTGATGCAGAAAAAGATTAAAAGAATCCCAAAATATTACGACGGTTCGCTTCCGACTTCGAGGCAAATTAGAGACCTTCTTCCCTGTGTGTTAAAACAAATTGCAGGAAAAGTTGATGAGGGATCTCATGCGATTTTAGAGGCTTGGCCAGAAATTGTTGGAAAGCGTATTGCAAAAATGACGCGCGCCGTTCATTATGATTATGGAGTGCTTAAGGTGAAAGTCAACAACTCGACGCTGCTCAGTCTTCTTGTTGAACACGAAAAAGAGCGCTTAATCGAAGGGCTTCGCAAGAGGTTTCCCAAAGTGAAAATTGAGGATATTCTCTTTCAAATAGGATAAATATAAATCGATAGGAAATCATGACAATGACAAAAGAAAAAGATCCCCGTCAAGAATACACAGCCAGTTCCATTACGGTTTTGGAGGGACTGCAAGCCGTTCGCGAAAGACCGGGGATGTATATTGGGGATACCCAGACTAACGGACTTCATCAGCTCGTTTATGAAGTTGTTGATAACTGTATCGATGAAGCGATGGCCGGTTTTTGTGATCTGATTCAAGTCACCATTCACCCTGACAACTCTGTGACGATCGAAGATAATGGTCGAGGAATTCCTGTTGAAGAGCACGCGAAGGAGTCAAAGAAGCAAGGGCGCTCAGTATCTGCGGTAGAGGTTGTGATGACCATTCTCCATGCGGGAGGAAAGTTTGACAAAGACTCATACAAAGTTTCAGGGGGTCTACATGGTGTTGGGGTTTCGTGTGTAAACGCTGTTTCTAAAGCGATGACTGTCGATGTTTACAAAGATGGAAAAGAGCACCAGATCTCATTCTCTAGAGGAAAGGTTGTTAAGCCACTAAAGGTCATTGGTGACACTGATAAGCGCGGTACGAAAGTGACCTTTGTTCCAGATGACAAAATTTTTACCGTTCTTGAGTATGACCATGACATCCTACTCAAACGGCTTCGTGAACTTGCATTTTTGAATCGCGGGATTAAAATCTTATTCCGTGATCAAAGAGAAGAAGATAAGGAAGAGATTACATTCCAATACGATGGGGGAATCTCCTCTTTTGTACTTTACCTCAATGAGAATAAGCAAAGTCTTTTCGAAAAGCCGATCTACATCAAAGGAAGTAAAATGCTCCATGATGGTCCGATCGAGTTTGAAGTCGCAATGCAGTGGAATAACACTTACAGCGAATCGACCTATTCCTATGTGAACAATATTGCAACAAGACATGGTGGAACGCACGTGTCTGGATTTTCGGCTGCTCTTACCCGTTCTTTGAACCAATACATCAAAAACAATAACCTCCTCAAAAACGCAAAAGTGTCCGTAACAGGGGAAGACATGAGAGAGGGTTTGACGACTGTTCTATCAATTAAAATTGCCAACCCTCAATTCGAAGGGCAAACAAAGCAGAAGCTGGGAAATAGTGAAGTGGCTTCAGTTGTTCAGCAGATCGTTGGTGAGGAGATCACGATCTTCCTCAATGAGAACCCTCAAATTGCGCGCACGATTGTCGATAAGTCGATCTTAGCGGCGCAAGCGAGAGAGGCGGCTCGAAAGGCTAGGGAGCTCACTTTAAGAAAAACAGCCTTAGATAGTGGGCGCCTTCCTGGAAAGCTTAGCGATTGCCAAGAAAAGGATCCCACCAAGTGTGAGATCTACATCGTTGAGGGAGCTTCAGCGGGTGGTTCTGCCAAGATGGGACGTGACCGTAGGTTCCAAGCGATCTTACCGATTCGGGGTAAAATTCTGAACGTTGAGAAGGCAAGACTGCAGAAGGTCTTGCAGAACGAAGAGATTGGCACAATGATTTCTGCATTTGGGTGTGGAATTGGAAAGGACAACTTCAGTGTTGAAAAGCTCCGTTATCACCGCATCATTATCATGACAGATGCCGACGTCGATGGTTCACACATTCGCACGCTTCTTCTCACATTCTTCTACCGCCACATGCCAGACCTCGTTGACAATAACTTCATCTACATTGCTCAGCCACCTCTTTATCGCGTGACGCGTAAGAAGACGAGTCGCTATATTCACTCAGAACGAGAGATGGATGAATATCTTCTGAACCTCGGAATTAGTGATGTCCTTCTACGCCTTGCTTCTCATAGCGATGCTTTAGAGAAGGATGAAGTAAAAAATCTTCTCTTTGCGATCTTAGAAGTGGAGCAGTTCATTGCCTCTGTTGAGCGCAAAGGCATTCCATTCCGTGAATTTTTGGCGCAGAGAAGTGACGAAGGGCAACTTCCTCGCTATCATGTGATTCACAATCAAGATCACCTCTTCCTCTACACCGATGATGAATTCGCAGCCCTTAAAGAGACGAGCGATGCGGAGCAGAAAAAGCAACACGAAGAGACTTTAGCGTCGATTCCCGAAGAAGAGATCACTGAGGATATGAAAGCGTTCCATCCACAGCCACTCCCTTACGTTGAGCTTTTTGAAGAAGAGAGCTTAAAGAGTATGAAAGAATCCCTTGCAGAGTTCAATTTCTCACTCGATCAATATCTCGTAGCGGAGGGAAAAATCCTTGATGTGATTGATGAGGAGGGAACAGAAACGCCTGTTTATACCTTGCGAGAATTGATTGACTTCTTAAGAAAAAATGGACGAAAGGGAATTGAACTGCAGCGCTACAAGGGTCTGGGTGAGATGAATGCCGACCAACTTTGGGAGACAACAATGGATCCCGCAAAGCGCACCCTCATTCAGGTCACAATGCCTGATGCGATTGCAGCAGATCACATGTTTACAATGCTTATGGGTGATGAAGTGGCACCGCGTAGGAGCTTTATTGAAACACACGCACTTTCAGTTAAAAACTTAGATATCTAGGAGAAGAGAAGAACATGTCCTACACAGAAGGTGAAATTGTACTACCCCGTAATGTCGAAGAGGAGATGAAAGAGAGCTACCTCCGCTACTCGATGTCGGTGATTATTTCGAGAGCTCTTCCCGATGTCCGCGATGGACTGAAACCTTCCCAGAGAAGGGTTCTTTACGCGATGCGTCAGCTGAACCTCAGTCCTGGAGCAAAACATAGAAAGAGCGCAAAGATTTGTGGAGACACCTCAGGGGATTACCACCCGCATGGTGAGGGAGTCATTTATCCCACACTTGTCCGTATGGCGCAAGATTGGGTGATGCGCTATTGCCTCGTTCAAGGGCAGGGAAACTTTGGTTCGATTGATGGAGATCCACCGGCTGCGATGCGTTATACTGAAGCGCGCCTGACGCGCTCTGCGATGGCTCTGATGGAAGACCTCGACAAAGAGACAGTCGACTATATTCCGAACTACGATGAAACGAAAAAAGAGCCAGTCGTATTCCCCGCAAAGTTTCCGAATCTTCTCTGTAACGGATCATCGGGAATTGCGGTGGGAATGGCGACAAACATTCCTCCACACAACTTTCTCGAGCTCGCTACTGCAACACAGCTTCTTGTCAACGATCCCAAAGTGACGATTGAGCAAATCATGGAAGTGATGCCTGCTCCAGACTTCCCAACAGGAGGGATGATTTGCGGATATCGCGGTGTGAAAGAGGCTTACCATACAGGACGTGGAAAGCTCACGCTTCGTGGAGTCCTTCACACTGAAGAGAAAAAAAATGACCGCGAATGCATCGTCATTGATGAGATCCCTTACAATGTTAACAAGTCTCGTTTGATTGAGCGGATTGCAGACCTAGTGAATGCAAAAACGATTCGTGGCGTATCTGACATTCGTGACGAGTCCGACAAAGATGGAATGCGCATTGTGATTGACCTGAAAAAAGGGGAGATCCCAGAGGTCGTCATCAACCAACTCTATAAGTTCACAGATATGCAGGTAACTTTTGGTTGCAACATGCTTGCCCTTGATAACGGTTTGCCTCGTATCATGAACATCAAGCAGTTCCTCTCTGCATGGATTGATCACCGTATTGAAGTGATTCGCGCCCGTACACGTTATGAGCTTGCAAAAGCAGAAGCTCGCGCACATATTTTGGAGGGATATCTCAAAGCACTTGACCATCTCGATGAGATTGTTAAACTGATTCGTGCGAGTGAAAACCGCGATATTGCAAAGAAAGCTCTGATTGAAACCTACGAATTCACTGAAAGACAGAGCCAGGCTGTTCTCGACCTAAGACTCTATCAATTAACAGGTCTTGAAAGAGAAAAGATTGAGAAGGAATACGAAGAACTCCAAGCAAAGATTGCGCACTACCGCGCCGTTCTTGCAAGTGAAACCCTAGTTCGCGAGATCATTGTTGATGAGCTCGAAGAGGTGAAGAAATATGACAACTCTGAGCGCCGCACACAGCTCGTGCCTGCAGAAGATGAGTTCCAGATGGAAGACCTCATTGCAGACGAATCGATGATCATCACGATTTCAGATGATGATTACATCAAGCGGATGCCGATCGATACTTTCAGACAGCAGAAGAGGGGAGGTCAAGGAGTCATTGGGTTTGATACGTCGAAGCGCGAGACAGATGAGATCAAAGATCTCTATGTCGCATCGACTCACGATACGCTCATGATCTTTACGACATATGGACGTTGCTACTGGCTAAAAGTTTGGCAAATCCCCGAAGCCTCAAGGCGTTCTAAAGGAAAGCCTCTCATCAACCTCCTTGAAGGGATTGAGCAAGGAAAAGAAAAAATCGCTGCCGTTCTCCGTGTTCGAGATTTCAAAGAGGAGGGAACATCAATCCTCCTTGCAACGAAAAATGGTGTCGTTAAAAAGACCCTTCTCGATGCGTTTAGCTCTCCAAGAAGAAAGGGAGTGTATGCGATCAATATCGATGAAGGTGATGAAGTGATTGATGCTCACCTGATTCGCGATGAGAATCAGATCATGCTCTTTACCCGTGAAGGGATGGCAGTTCGATTTGAAGGAGAACTTGTCCGCCCCATTGGTCGTGTTGCAAGAGGAGTGCGCGGCGTAAAGCTGAAAAGTGACTCTGACTGCGTCGTTTCCTGCGAAGTGGTTAAGGGTGATGAGACTGTACTCGTCGTCTGTCAAAACGGATTTGGTAAGCGCTCAAGCGTCGCAAACTTTAGACAGACCAATCGCGGTGGTGTTGGCGTTCGCTCGATTATCACGAGCAAGAGAAATGGCCTTGTTGTTGGCGCTCTTGCTGTGGGAGACCAAGACAGCGTTGTCTTGATGTCGAGTTCAGGACACACTTTAAGACTGGGTATGCAAGACATCCGCGTGATGGGACGCTCAACCCAAGGAGTGAAGGTTGTGAACCTGAAAGCCAATGATAGCGTCATTGCAATGCAAAAAATCGAGCATATCGACGAGGGAAGTGAAGAGGTTGAAAAAAAGGGATAAAGGACTCTTTATCACCTTTGAAGGTGGTGAAGGAGCAGGGAAAACAACCCTAATCCACCTCGTAGTGGAGGAGCTCAAAAAAAAGGGGCTCCCGTTGCTTCAAACGAGGGCTCCTGGTGGCACTCCTTTCGGAGAGCATATCCGAGAGCTCCTCTTACATTTCCACGAATGGCACCCATCAAAAAAGGCTGAGCTCCTCCTATTTCTTGCCGATCGAGCCGAGCATGTCGATAAAGTGATACGTCCTGCTCTTGAGAAAGGAGAGATTGTGCTTTGCGATCGCTTCAATGATTCGACGATTGCCTACCAAGGAGCCTCAGGAGTGATTCCCTCTGATGACCTCCGCTTTCTGTGTGACTTTGCCTCTTCGCAGAGCACTCCAGATTTGACTTTTTTACTCGACCTGGATCCAGAAGTGGGGCTCGAGCGCGCCCGATCTGATGGAGATGTAGCACATGATCGGATCGAAAAGGAAGAGATTGCCTTTCATATCAAAGTTAGAGAGGGGTACCATCAGTTAGCAAAGGCAGAGCCTGAGCGGTTTTGCATCTTAGATGCAACCCTTCCTCCTAATGAGATTTTTCAGCTCGCCATCCAAAAGATCGAGTATAAACTAAAGATGACCCTATGTTCTCCTTAATTGGCAACACACCGATCCAACGCCTCCTTCAAAGTATGGTCGAGACAAACCATGTGCCTTCTACACTTCTTTTTGAAGGACCTAAAGGGGTAGGAAAAGGGGAGTTTGCTGCAGCCTTTGCAGAAAAGCTCCTCGGTGGGTGTATTCGCGCTGATCTGCGGCACTTTTACCCTGAAGGCAAAACGGCAATGCACTCTATGGAAGCTGTCAGAGAGTTTATCGGAGAAACGGTGCTTCCCCCTTTCGAAGCGGAAAGGCGCGTGTTTATTATTCATGATGCAGACAGGATGTTGCCTTCCTCTTCAAATGCCCTTCTCAAAACGCTAGAAGAGCCCGCTCCCCATAATGTGATCATCCTAACATCAAGTCATCCTGCCGCCCTTCTACCTACCATCACATCTCGCTGCATGACCCTCACATTTTCTCTGCTAAATGAGGAAGAAGTGACAGAGTATCTCACTCAGAATAAAAATCTCCCGACCGAAGAAGCGCGCACTCTCGCTCGCCTTTCTAGGGGGAGTCTCAAAAAAGCGAATCTGCTCTCTGAAGGGCAAAGCCAAGAGCTAACAAAGCTTATTGCCACCATTGGTCGCGCAGCCGTCGAAAGAGATAGCATGGCACTCTCAGAGGCGATCAGCGCATTAGAACAAACAGTTAAGCAAGATACAGAGACTCCAACACATGAGCAATATGAAGATATTCTGCATGCACTCTTTTCGTGGTTCCGCGATCTTAACCTACTGAAGCTCGATCGCACAAGCCAGAATCTCTTTTTTCAAAATTACAAAGAGAGCTTAACTGCATGCCTCAGCCATCCCATTCCCTCTCTCGATTCCATCCAAAGCAAAATCGAGCGCGCACTCGAGGCTCTCGAAGTCAATATCCCATTTAGTAGTGCTTTCCCTAGTATTTTTTAATCTTGCGCATATTTGCTATCGCTTGATAAAGAAAAATTATGAAGCAAAATATGACTCTTGCTGCCGCGATAGCAGCTTTTCTTTCTCTAAGCTCGTTTGTAACTGCCAATGATTCCTTTTCCGATGTCGGACTCGTTGGCGGTTCTGAGGGGACTTTTCCCAATCATGTCCCTTATTCAGCCTATCTGACTTCTGGTGGAGCGGTTGCACCCCTGACGATTTCAGGTTTTCCTACCGATCCAGATGCGTATGGTGTAATTTCATCTGTTGCGATAAACTCGAGTAGTAAAGGAATCATCGGAGGGAGTCAAACGCCATCTAGCCCTTTTACAGGATATGCTGCTTTTACTTTTCCAGCAGGTGCAGTTAATCCAATTGCTCTTCCTGTTGTGTCTCCAAACACTGTGGCACATGTTACTTCAGTGGATATTAACTCTTCAGGTTATGGAATTGTAGGTGCGGAAGAGATTGCACCTACGCACAAAATGTACGCAGCTCTTGTTGACTCGAGTGGCACAGCCACACAGGTTACATTTCCAGATCCTAGTGCTGGAAATAAATCGGCGATCCATTCGGTTTCAATTAACGATAGTAGAAAGGCAGTTGTTGGGGGAAAGCACAATAAGTTACCCTACGCTGCATTTATACATCCTGGAGAGACAGCTGCAAGCGCGATTAGCATAGGTGGTACAGGTGGGTATATAAACTCAGTTGCAATCAATAATAGTGGAAATGCAATCATTGGTGGAGTTAAAGATGATCATGCATATGCCGCTCTTGTTTCTGATGGTTCGAATACACCACTATTTAGCACAACATTTTCAGGAAAAATTCTCTCGGTTGCAATCAATGACGCAGGTCAAGCCATTATTGGTGGGAAAGAAGGTTCAAACGCCTATCTTGCGACTGTTACATCCGGAACACCATTCCCTATTACTGCTGTCTTTGGTGGTGGGGAAATAAAAGCAGTCGATATCAATGCATCAGGGGAGGCAGTCTTCGGTGGAACAGTCAGTGGTCAATATGCTGCACTCGTTTTACCAGATGGGAGTATCCGAGAACTAACTGGGACGCCCCCTACAGGAAGCATTGATGCTGTAGCGATTAGTAATGCGGGGTTTGCACTAGTTGGGGGTGGAGACTATCTTGGTCTTGTGGCTCCCAATGGGGCAGCGACTGCCTTATCTGCTGGGGATTCTATTTTGTCTGTTGCGATCAACGGAGAGAAAGCCATCTCAAGTATTGTGCCATCGAGCTATGGAGCGGGGAATGCTTTTGCTGATCCAATCTTTTCCTTATCTACGGTCGTCCTAAGAAATCACACGAATAATCCAAGTACAAGTCATGATCGTTTAGCCCTTGTCGCATCGACAACAAATAAGATTTATAGCGATACAGGACCGAGCCGTTCAAAGTATACATTATGGCTAGCGCCATTCGGAACCTATTCAAAGTATCGTTCAGGCAACTCATTTCCGACAGTTCGTAACCGCAGTATAGGGGGGATGTTAGGCTTTGATTACAATGAGTGGGATTGGCTACTCGTTGGTGGAGGTCTTGCTTATGCTTACCAAGATATTAACTACTTGGATGATATGGGATCGGGAAAGGTTCACCAGGAGCTCGCCTCACTCTATGCAACCTGGTATGGACCTGTGGTGACAATCGATGGCGCTCTTTTTGGGGGGATCTATCAGCTCGAAAACCATCGTAAAACTTTGGGGTTTCTCACTTCAAAATCGAATGTTGATGGAGGTCTCTTAGCAGCACACTTGGGTGTTGAGAAGGAGATTTCTTATAGCCAAAGAAACTCGTTCACTCCATTTGGATCTCTCGACTGGGTCAATAATTGGCAGGGAGAAGTCAGAGAAACAGGCAAGTCGGGTTTTAATATGCGCATTGACTCTCATTGGATCTCACTGCTAAGAACAGAGCTAGGGATCAGACTTGCTCAACGTTTCAAGAAAAGCTGGGGAGAACTCAAGTTAGAAGAGGGCGGGAGTTACGTCAACAAAGTTCCCTTCAACGCAGACAAGGTTTCGGGCTTTTTCGTCGGTTCGGTCTCAACATTTAACTTGGCGCTCTTTAATGATGAGGTGCAAAACCTTGGCGCTCTCTATCTTGCAGCCTACTTTACCCCTACTGTAATCGATCGCCCTGTGATCAGCATGCAGTACCAAGGAGAGTTTGGGGGTAAGCAGATTTCCAACACACTCGTCGTAGAGTTTAAACAGAGATTTTAGATTCCTACTACATGCTTGTAGCAAAGAATTAAGTGGTCTACGCCATTCATCGCTCTGTGGGGGGAGCTTTCTGGGGGAAGGCCATAGTATTCGGCAATTTTATTCTTAGATAGCCCGATATTCCATGGAAGATCACTTTTCCCTAGAAGGCACTTCACCCAATGCATGGAAGCGAGGTCGAGCCAGTGGTAGGGCCAGTTGAGCTTTTCTTGCGTCTCAGTGTCGATAATATGGGTGAAGAAAGCTCGGTCGAAAGAGGGGTTTTGGCAGATAAATACTGAAGAGCCTCGCTTGATATCCACGCTCTCAAAGATTTCAATAATCCTTTCTCTAACGACATCTAGGGGAAGACCACTTTTGACCTCATTCCAACTAAATCCATTGACGTGAATGCTTGCAGGGTCACTTTCTAACCAAGCTTCCTTGGGTTGGGTTATGACTGTGTGATACTGCGCTTTTTCGATGCCGGTTTGAACATCGAGAATTTTAAAAGCAATCTCTATAGCATGATGCCTGTAGGCATTCAGTCCATTTGTTTCAATATCGAGAAAAATCCCAAGCATTTGAGTCCTTATTTTTAGTTAAGGCGAATAACTTACCGCTCGTATGCTTAAGAAGCCAGTTCAATTTTATGGGGCTTGCATAAGAAAGCCCATTCCCACATCTTTTGCGCCTTTTTTGGCAAAATCAAAAGTTGCTCAAATCTCCTATACTTTAGGTATATGTAGATTTTCAACTCTTTCGATTTTTCTCAAAAACTGCTGCAAAATTTGTAGAAAGCAACTTTTTAAGCAGCCCCTAATCATCATCAACATATCGTCTGCGCCCCTGTGTCTTCCATTTATGCCAACCTGGGACTCTATGGAGTGAAAGGAAGCCTAACATCAATAGTGTGGAGCTGATGGCTAGGATGTACATTTGGTTTGCAACAGCTAGACCAATTGATGCTGTTGCCCAAACAGAGGCTGCTGTCGTCAGCCCTCGAATCCGCCCTTTATCACGCAGGATAACACCTGCACCGAGGAAACCAATTCCACTGACAATTTGAGCCGCAACTCGGGAGGGATCGGCTGATCCAACGACCGAACTCGCATTAGTTGGGCCCACAATATTGAAGGAAATATATCCAAACAAGCAAGCGCCTAGAGCGACCGCTGCGTGGGTCCGAATCCCAGCCAGTCCCACATGGCGCTCCCTTTCATAGCCGATGACGGCGCCGAGGAAAGCTGCTAATAAGAGATGAGCGACAATATAGAGCTCTTGATACCATTCCATAATAGTATGTATTTAAACTTTATAAGATCATTTGTAAATTAAATTTTTTGGTTTTTTTCCTTTCTACATTTTGATATACTCCTGGCAATAGGTTCTTCCCTTTCAAAAAACTATTCCTAAGGGACTGCTCTCGAAAGTCGCTCTTTGCAGATTTTGTAGCAGTTTTTTGAGAAAAATCGAAAGAGATTGAAAATCTACATATGCCTCACGTATAGGAGATTTGCAAAAATTTTGATTTTGCCAAAAAAGGTGCAAAATGTGTGAGGATGGAATTTCTTAAGCAGTCCCCTAAACCATTGATGATGGATAAGACGTTGGCGTTGCCTCAAAGAAAGTTTCGTGAGATCGTTTTCCAAATGATCTATAGCCAGGATTTTAGCAGTACTGTTGATCCCAAAGCTGCAGCTTCGCTATTAGATCAGTTGAAAGTCACAAAAAAGTCGCTCCGCCTTGCTCTAGAAAAAGTCACAACACTTTTTACTCACCTTGAGAAGATCGATCACTTGATTTCAAAGTTTTCTGAGGACTATGATTTCAAAAGGATCGCGCGCATTGAACGGAACATCCTTCGACTAGCTGTGTTTGAGCTCCTCTACGATGAGAGTGTTCCACCCAAAGTGGCAATGGCTGAAGCCATCCGCCTCAGCCGAAAGTTTGGAACACCTGAAGGGGGAGCATTTGTCAATGCTGTTCTTGATGCAATCCACAAAAACAAAGAGAGTGGTGAATGGATATCGGAAAGCGCATCGAGCAAGGAAAGCTCTTAAGTTCTCTATCCACAATTGGTATCGGTGGAAAAGCACGCTATTTTATTGAGATTTCATCTCCTCAAGAAGCGCAAGATTTGATGCGTTTCGTAGCAAAGGAGCAGCTCCCATTCTGGGTGGTTGGAAAAGGGTCAAATACTCTCTTTGATGACAGAGGATTTGATGGGCTGATCATCCATAACAAAATCGAGACACTATCAGAAAACCAAGGTGTCTTTGATGTAGGTGCGGGCTATAACTTTTCCTTACTAGGCGTGCAAACTGCTAGAAAAGGGTGGGGCGGCTTGGAGTTTGCTTCAGGGATTCCGGGCACTGTCGGAGGGGCTGTCTTTATGAACGCAGGAGCATCAAAGCAACAAACTGCTGACTCGCTACTTTCTGTATCTTATGTTGATGAGTCGGGAAAACTTCTAGAGATTAAAAATCGCGATTGCGACTTTGGGTATCGCACATCGTGCTTTCATCAAATGAAGGGAATCATTGTAGGGGCGCGGTTTGAGCTAAAGAAAAGTGAAAGTGCTCGTCAGCATCAGATTGATATTGTTAAGTACCGAAGTCGCACACAGCCTTATGGTGAGAAAAGCGCGGGATGTGCCTTTCAGAACACTGAGGAGATGAGCACGGGACAATTGATTGAGAAATGTGGGTTAAAAGGGGAGAAAATAGGGGAAGCCGAAGTTTCAACTCTTCATGCAAACTTCATTGTTAACAAGGGAAAGGCGAGCGCCTCTGATGTTAAAGAGCTGATCGAAGTCGTCAAAAACCAAATCCATAAGCAAACGGGCAAAAATTTGCAGCTTGAAATGCGCCTCGCCCCCTACCGACTAGGAGAGTAATCCTGTGACCTATCGAGCTGACCTCCATTGCCACTCTAATTATTCTGATGGAAGTGCAACACCTTTTGAAATTCTCGATCTCGCTAAAAAAAGCGGTTTGAACGGTCTTTCAATTACCGATCACGATACGGTCGAAGCTTATAGTGATGAAGTCATCGCCTATGCTCAGTCTATAGGAGTTAACCTCTTTGTTGGCGCAGAGTTTTCAGCGAAGCACAGAAAAACAAATGTGCACATTCTCGGCTATAATCTAAAAAGGTGTGATTCCCTCAAGACCTTTTGCACTCTGCATAAAAGTCGGAGAGATAGGCGCAATCGCATTATCCTTGAAAAGCTCACACGTCTTGCATTGCCAATATCTGAAGATGAACTTAAACAAGTAAAGGAAGAAGGAACCATTGGGCGTCCTCATATCGCATCCCTAATGCTTAAAAAAGGGTATGTTTCCTCTATTCAAGAGGCCTTTAACCGGTACATTGGGGAGGGGAGGTGTTGCTTTGATCCGGGTGCACCCGTTTCTGTTGAAGAGACGGTTCACCAAATCCATCAAGCGGGGGGTAAAGCCTTTATTGCCCATCCCCATTTGATTCGAAGTGAGCGGACACTCCATGCCCTTACAGAGATGCCTTTTGATGGTATTGAGTGTTACTACTCACTCCTCCGTCCCGATCAGGAAAAAAGGTGGCTTGATCTAGCAGAAAAAAAAGGGTGGCTCATCAGTGGAGGTTCTGACTTCCATGGTGATATTAAGCCCCAAGTGACATTGGGATGCTCTTATGTCGGTCGAGAGGAGGTTGAGAAAATCTTTGGAAGCCTATGATCAATTGATTCAACGTTTGTTCTCTTTATCAAGGGGACATGAGAATCAGCGGGGGTTAACGAATGTCAAAAAGCTTGCAAAGGCTCTAGATCACCCTGAAAAAAACTTAAAAGTCATTCATATTGCTGGGACCAACGGAAAAGGGTCCGTCGCCTTTAAACTTGCTAAGTCTCTCGAAGTGGACGGAACACGCGTCGGTCTTTTTACCTCTCCTCACCTTTTTGATTTTCAAGAGCGCATTCAAATCAATGGCCAGATGATCTCCCGTGATGAAGTCATGGAGGGTTTAGGTCGCCTTTTTTCTATTGCTACTCAGATGCAAATACAGGCGACTTTTTTCGAACTCACTACTCTCCTAGCTTTTGATTTTTTTCGAAAGCAACAGGTTGATGTTGCAGTGATTGAAGCGGGGATGGGAGGAAGGCTAGATGCAACCAATATTGTATTGCCATTGCTTACTATTATTACCTCAATCGATTTTGATCATGTGGATATTTTAGGACCTACGCTCGATGAGATTGCCTACGAAAAGGCGGGAATCATTAAAAAGGGAGTGCCACTTGTTATTGGTAAAAGAGCGGAAAGAGCACCCGTTATTGACACAGCAAGGGTCTTAGGTTCTAAGTTTGTGATTGCGGATAGTAACTCAGACCCCGAAATAGAAAACCAATACATTGCAGCGCGAGCATTGGAAGCGCTAGGTGGACAATTCTCGATCAATCCTCTGGGTTTACGTGAAACTCCTAAGTGTCGTTATGAAATCATAGGAAACGCGGTTTTTGATGTGGCACATAACCTCATTGCATTTGAGAAGCTCTTTGCGAAAGTTCGGGCTGACTTTAGTGGCATGAACATCCATCTATTTTTGGGGCTCTCTCCAGATAAAGATAGGGAAGCAATTTTAGATTGTGTCACAAAGAATGCATCCCATATTTACATTGATCCAATTCCTCATCCTCGACTGATTTCATCTGAAGCATTGGCAAGAGATTTACGCGCAAAAGGGTTTAACAATTTTGAAGTAGGCTTGAATAAAAGAGATAAAGAAGCTGTGTTAGTCGTTGCGGGATCTTTCTATATTATGAGTCATTTTCGACAATGCGATTCACATCTTCAAACATCATCTCTAGTTCGCTGAAAGAAGGGTAACTCTTAATCGGTTGTTTTTGTCCAATTTCACTTGCCATACCGACTAGAGCTTGAATAAAGCGCTGTTTGTTTTCATGGAAGTTTGCAAAATCATCAGTTTCGTCTGTTTCGATCGTTTTAGCGTCAGTATTGTTGCAGTGT
Source organism: Simkaniaceae bacterium (assembly GCA_030149435.1). Lineage (GTDB taxonomy): Bacteria > Chlamydiota > Chlamydiia > Chlamydiales > Simkaniaceae > JASBRR01. Next base: position 8,836 of record JASBRR010000048.1, on the reverse strand, counting down.
TCTTGTAGGCGCGCTTGTTGCTCTGGCGTTAATCGGTTTAACATTTGACGCGCATCCTTGAACTGGTTCTGATGAAAACAGTGTGCAATTTCGCAAAGATCAAATGCTAGTTCAGCTGACTCCCAATCTTGTTCATGAGAAGATGTGGCAAGTAAAGCTGTTTTAGGGAGCATGTCGTTTTCCTCAATTTGCGTACCTAATTCCCGATGATGTACCACATTTCTATTTTTTGTGGGAAGAAAGTTTTTGCCGCTTATAGAGGATAAAATTTGTTCAGCAATTCCAACGTATGTTCGATTTTCTAAACTCAGTCCGTGATTGTGTTTAAGGTCAACAATCTCTTGTTTTACTTTTGCAAAATCTTCTGCACTACACGTGCTTGTTTGAAGTTGAAGTGTGTGTTCAACAACTGCATCAACGCGTTGATTGACTGCATGCGATGAAACACGTCCACATAAACTCATCCAACGCTCTTCGTCGTCTTTTCTTAAGTGTGGATGGAGTTTGTCGAGTTGTTTGTGAATAGACTTAAGTTCTGTCTGAGAAACAACACTACCTGATAAAGCAGAGTCTAATCGATCGAGTCGATGTTGTGATGTAAAAAGGGTTGAGGCATCATGAATTTTTCTTATACCCAAAATCATTCCTTTTTTTGTATCTACCCAATGGTAGCCTACTATAATTATATTGCTTTTGGATTATATAATCAATTCATAATCATTATTTTACAATTTTAAAACCCACATAAAGAGAGGAGACTTAGGTCGATTTAAATAGCGATATGAAGAAACTTTATACCATTGTGAGCTTAGGCTCTCAGTCCACTCTAAAACCTCATCGGTCTCATGTTTTCCCTCAGCGTGACCTGGATAGCAGGTGATAGAAAGAGCCGCGCCTTCAGGGATGAGTTCTAAGCCCCTTCTTAAGCTGGTGAGAGTCGTTGAGCGCTTTGTTGTCACAGTTTTATCGCTTCTGGGTAGGTAACCTAAATTATAGACAATAAGCCGGGGCGTAACATGGGGGAGAACAGAATGGCACTGGTGGTGTAAAGAAACTTTTTTAAAATGATCGGGTAAAAGTTTTTCCCTCAAGCGCACGCTTGTGCTATTAAGCGCCTGGCTTTGGATATCTATACAGTGGAGCTCGCCTTGAGGCAAAATCATTGAGGCGAGAGCAGCTGAGTCGTAGCCATTGCCACATGTGGCATCAATCACAATATCACCAGGTTTGAGATGAGACTTCCAGAAGGTATGTGCGACTTGCAAGTGATTCATACCTCTAATAATGAGATCTTCCTTGAATAAATTCGAGGAATTCGGTAAATTTTTCGATTTAAAAAGGGTTTGGGGTATTAGCTCAGTTGGTTAGAGCGCCACGTTGACATCGTGGAGGTCAGCTGTTCGAGTCAGCTATATCCCATCATTTCATGAATCAAATTTTTGATACTGAATTTCAAGGACATAATCGCATCGCGGCTTCTCTTGTAGCGAAAGCTGTCTCAACAATATGTCCAGGTGTTTATCCGATTTCTGGTCGCGCAGAACCCTCTGGCTTTTCCTACGACTTTGTTTTCACACACACTTTTTCAAAAGATGCCTTTCCAGTTATTGAAGAGTGCTTGAAGCGGTGGATCAAAGAAGCGCTTGAGATAGAAGTTTTAGAGATGGTTCCTGAGAATGGAGCCCAGTTCTTCCGACACCATAAGCGTCACTATCCTGCAGTTCTTGCAAGTGAATCAGAGACACCACTTATTTCTGTGCTCAAGATGGGTGACTTCATCGATATTGGAGGGGAGACTCCTGTCCGCTCGACCTCTGAACTCGGGGTGATCAAACTACTAAAGGTAGAAGCAAGACCTCCTATTATTTACCGCAATAAAGAAACAGCAGTGACTCGGATCACAGGTGTGGCTTGCAAAGACAGGAAGCATTTAAAAGAATATTTAAAAGAGAAAGAAATTTATTGGAACTTAGATCATCGCACTCTTGGTCAAGAACTTGGCCTATTCAAGCTTTCTAAAAAGAGGGGGAAAGGAGTAGAAGAAACAGCTGTCTGTGGCTGGAAGGGGAAGGGTGAGCAGCTGCTTTTTGATCTCTTTTCCTTGTGGAGAAGGTGCTATATGGAGAGGGATTTTGAACTCTCTATAGGTCCATCTACCTCTAAACGTACTGCGACTTTCCATTGGGGGACATCTAAAGGTGATGTCGATCCCTATTTGGGGCTCTACAAACCTAAAGATCCAATTCAAGGAATTGGTATGATTAAATGTTCTTTAAACTCAATCGTTAAAGAATTGATTTCCTCCTTGAAATTCATCACGAAAATCCCTAAAATATTTGGCTTAAATGCAGAGATATCCTTTGTGTTTAGAGATAAGGAGTGCAAGCACTTATTTGAAGAGGCATTTCAAAGTTTAGGAGAATGTCCTGTTAGTGTTAACCAGGGTCGGCAAACTAAACTGACACTTTTGATCGAGGACTGTTTCGGGCGCAAGTGGCACGGACCATCGATCGAACTCACTATCTCTGGGAGTGAATATGAGCTAAAAGAATCCCTATTTGGTGGGGTTCAAAGCTTTGTAGCGACAGTTTTGGAGTCGGGAGAAAAAGATCTGTCGCAAAAAAAACATATTTTGAGTAGAGTAAAAGAACTAAAATTCGAATAGGAAACTCCGAACTTGAGAATTAACAGAGAGATACGCGTCCCCAAAGTCCGACTCATTGGTAAAGATGGAAGCCAAGTGGGGATTGTTAACACAACTGACGCGCTCACACAGGCAGAGCAAGAAGGGTTGGATTTAGTTGAGATCTCTCCAAACGCAGCACCGCCTGTTTGCAAAATTATTGATTACGGAAAGTTCCGTTATCAAATGACAAAAAAAGAGAGAGACCAAAAGAAAGGGCAGCACCAAGCCAAGCTGAAAGAAGTTAAATTTAAGCCGAATATTGATGAGCACGATATTCAGGTTAAAGTGAAGAGAGCCAGTTCATTTATTGAAAAAGGGAACAAGGTGCGCATCACCTGTATGTTTCGAGGGAGAGAAATGGCTCACCCTGAGATAGGGTATCGAGTGGCTCAGCGGTTTATTGATGAGCTGAAAGAGATTTCTCAGATTGAAGCTCAGCCAAAGTTAGTTGGGAGAAACCTAAGTTTAGTTCTCGCTCCACTGGGAAAGAAAAAGTAGTATAAGGAGAGACACGTGCCAAAAGTGAAAACAAAGAAGGCAATTAAAAAACGTTTTAAAGTGACAGGGACTGGAAAGCTCGTGAGAACGAAGCAAGGGCGTCGTCACATTCTGACAAAGAAGACATCAAAGCGAAAGCGCCAACTTAAGAAATCGACAATTATGGATGAATCTTACGCTAAGCTATACACACGCCTAGCGAGAGTTGGTTAATCAAATTAAAGATAAAGTGAGAGAGAAAAATGAGAGTTACATGTGCTGTTGCTTCAAGACGAAGAAGAAAGCGCTTACTAAAACGAGCTAAGGGTTTTAGCGGAGACCGCAAAAACCACATTAGGTTGACAAAAGATGCTGTGATGAAGGCGATGGCTTTTAGCACAGAGCACCGCAAAAAGAAGAAAGGGGACTTCAGACGTCTCTGGATTACAAGACTTGGTGTGGCATCTAAGATCCATGGATTATCTTATAGCAAGTTGATTAATGGACTATCGAAAGCCAAATGCCTACTCAACCGCAAAGTTCTTTCGGATATGGCAATTCGCGATCCTAAGGGATTTTCAGCTGTAGCAGAAAAAGCTAAGAAAGCTCTAGCTTAAGAGGAGCTAGCATAGGACATTTACGGTACTGGGTAGATGAAAGAGCAAATCGAAAAACTGAGTAAGCAATTTGAAGCTGAGCTTACATCTGCCCAATCAACAAAGGACCTGGATCTCTTAAAAGTCAAATATCTGGGGCGTAAAGGTCCGATCCAATCCCTAATGAGTTCTCTGAGAGATTCTGATCCCACAGAGAGACCTCTTCTGGGAAAAATCATCAACGAACTCAAGACGACGATTCAATCCCAAATCGAATCCCACCATGAGCGATTAGAATCAGTAGAGCTCACTTCAAAGTTAGAAGGGGAAAAGCTCGATGTCACCCTTCCTGGAAAGTGTCGTCATTTGGGAAGAAAGCATCCACTCACACAGATGCTCGATGAAGTCATCGACATCCTAATGGAGATGGGGTTCACCGTTGAGTACTCACCTGAAATTGAAACAGAGTACTACAACTATGGGGGACTTAACTACCCCGAAGATCATCCAGCACGTGACATGCAAGATACATTCTATCTCGATGCTGAGACGCTGTTGCGCTCCCATACAACGAATATTCAGCAACACATTATGGAGAATGCGACCCCTCCCATCCGCATTATTTCTCCAGGCAAGTGTTACCGCAATGAGACCATCACCGCGCGCTCTCATGTCTTCTTTCACCAAGTCGATGCTCTTTATATCGATGAAAATGTGACTTTTGCTGATCTGCTAGCCACTCAGGAGGCTTTTTACCAAAAACTTTTCAACGAAAAAATCGAAATTCGGGTTCGCCCCAGCTACTTTCCGTTTGTAGAACCTGGAATGGAAGTCGATATTCGCTGCACTGCATGTGCGGGTAATGGGTGTGCCATTTGCAAACACACAGGTTGGTTAGAGGTCTGTGGTGCAGGAATGGTCCACCCAAGAGTGCTTAAAGAGGGAGGGATTAATCCCGAGCGCTATGCAGGCTATGCGTGGGGAATGGGAATTGAAAGGCTATTTATGCTTCGCTATGGAGTAAGCGATATCCGCCTCTTCACTGAGAACGATACACGCTTTCTGAGACAATTTCCGTCCCTTTCGAAGTAATTGATGCGTATTCTTGATAATAACTAGGGGCTTAGCTATCCTCTTTAAACAAAACGGAAGAGTGGCAGAGTGGCCGAATGCGTCTGTCTTGAAAACAGAAGTCCTGAAAGGGACCGGGGGTTCGAATCCCTCCTCTTCCGATCTTTTACAATTTTGTAGCCAAATTATATGATATCTTCCGCTATTAGTGCATTCTCTAGAATCAATACTTATCTCGCTAATCGAAGCGAGTATGAAGTCGTTGCAACTAATGCAGTGGTCAATGCTAGCTTTTCTGCTTTGGGATGGTATGCGTGGACCAAATATTGGAAAAAACTTCCCGCGCCATACCCTCGAGAAAATGCGGTTTATGGGGTTGCACAGGCTATCATCCAAACTCTGATTAATTACATCGGAAATAGATGCATACGAGGCACCAATAGTGCTCGGAAAATTGAGATCCTAGACAAACCTCCCACTGATAAAATAATATACAATCTTCCTTATTCCCTCGTTCATAAGGTTAAAAACGGCGTGAACCTGACATTAATAGATATGATGATTAATTCACGGGATGTATACGAATTCATCCAAGATAACAAATTGCGTGATTCTAGCTCTCAGGAAATTTATGGGTATATTTGTGTGCTGCGTTATATAAGTGCAGGTGTACGTTATCGATTTAGTCGTGGTGACGCTGAAAGCTTAAACACTCTACAAGATAGTTTTTGGGAAGAGAATGACTGGAGTCTTGAGGAAGTTAAGGACTGCATTGATACGGTTCAAGGAGATGCTCTTAAGGATCGTATTTTAAAAAGCTTAAAGAAAAAGAAGGAAAATGGAACCCTCTTCCCTTTTCAACTACAGATGGAGCTGCTTCCTCTAGTTAGAAAGGTGTATGAGGATACTACTCGGTGGGTAGAAGATCTATCTGCTCCGGCACTGATGAAGGTGAAAAATTCCACATTAAATTATACTGAGGAAGAAGTGGTCGCTATTAAGAAGCGGTGTGAGCGGGAACCGTGGTTAGAGCTTGCTGAGGTCTGCATGCTTCTTTTCGACGCTTTTGTCGTTTCCTATCTATCTTATAAAGTTGCTGAAAAACTGGGAAATCGACATGTCACATGGGCAACAGCAAACCTTAATCATGTCTTGCCTTCTTTACTTATACAAATGCCGCAGCTTTTAGAGTCTAAGCCCTTTTTTCCAGAACTTTTCAGCTATCGAGAACCCGCAGACAACTAGCTCACCACTATCTAGATTTTTTTGAAAAATATTTAATTTTCTTTACATAGATTTCATATTACAGACATAATTCCTTCCTAAATTCGACAAGAATAATTTAAGGGCCTGCTCTCGAAAGTCTATTCCCACATTTTTTGCGCTTTTTTTGGCAAAATCAAAACTTTTGCAAATCTCCTACACGTGAGGTTATGTAGATTTTCAACTCTTTCGATTGTACCTAAAAATCATTGCAAAATCTGTAGAAAGCGACTTTCGAGAGCAGGCCCTTTAAATGTTTCCTAAGGAGGAACTTATGTCAACGAGTATTCAAAACAATCTGCAGCTCGCAATGCTAACAGCAGGTATTGCTACTGCTGTGAACTTAGTTGTTGGCAGAATTGCTAACCGCACCCCTATTCAATGCTTAGGAGGCTTAAGCATGGGGCAAGCAGCAACTTTCGGAGGTGTTGCTGGTGCAAGCCTGGTTGCTGCTCAGTTACCAGAGGGTTTTGGGAAGCCAGAAACAGTTTGGAAAATTCTTACATTTATTCCTGCAACATTCTTATTAGCAAAAGGACTAAATAGTTCAAGATTTGGCAAATACCAACTGGGTTCTTCGGTGAAAACTTTAGTAGCGTTCTCTAGTTTGAATATAGCAACTGTAGGTACCCTATGGGCCCTCACATACGAGCTATCTGAGCAGGCTCGCCTTGCTGCACTATTTGCTCCTGCGGAGTTTGCTAAGCAACTACTGGCGCTTGCTGATGTAAAAGATGAACACAGTAAGCCAATTCTTTCTAGTGGACTCATGTCTGCAATAAAGAAAGTATTACCCGAGGGAGCCAAGAGTGCTCATACAGTTTCTTTCGATGATATCGCTAGCACTATTGCGAATACAGAGATGGAGTTAAAAAACCTAGCGGGTCAGACTAGTGAAGATGTACGCGTATTCCTCCTTTGCACCGAAGCGCAAAGGCTCGTTGATGAGATGAAGGTCAGTAGCATCCCTGCGGCTGTGTGTAGTCTAATGTTAGCTGTGTTTAGTGGAAAAGCTCAAGACGGGCAAGTTACAGCTCTTAAGCATGTATTAGACACATACCACTTCATGGAAAGTGTGTCACCTAAAAAAGATGATATTGAGGCATTACAAAAGGTTCTAAAAATTCCAGAAGGAAGAATTTTTGGAACTGAAGAGGAAAAAAGAAGAGTTCTTGCTATTAATACTAGTAGTGGAATGCTTAGAATTGATGATCAGGACTTAGCTCTTATCAAGAAGTTTCAAAGGCTTATCTCTGTTACTTATATTAATGATAAAAGAGATGATATGAATGTAGCTCTTCGTACTTTCTTAATTAAACTACAGCTGAAAAAGATTGACGATCAACAGACTACCCCACATCCAATACAATCAAAACTAGTTGAGGACGTGTTTGGTGAGGATGGCAGCATGGATAAGGCTCCTGCTCTAGAAACAGCTTTGGCTGAATGGCTTCAGAATGTGGATAAAAACAACTCCCCAAGCCGTAACCAATCGAGTTTGAGATCGTTTGGTTGGTTTCGCCGCTAATTCCTAGTTATGAACTGAGATTCAAAAGGGACACGGATGTGTTCCTTTTTTTTGTGTCTGGGGGTGAGTGGGTTGGGGATTCTCCTTATCAAATAATTTTTTTTCAGGTAGAGTGAAAAAAAAAGAGGGGAGGAGCGTATGTGCGCCATGCCGGACAAGTCACCGCAAGATGAGCCTTATCAAGGGGGCTTATCTGTCTTAAAGCAAGAGCTTTTCAAAAATGTAGGGAGTTTCCTTGCAGAGTTAGATAAGGAAAATGGAACAAAAGAGGGTGTGAGCCGCGTGCTCAGACTCCACGAAAAATTATTGGTAGAGCGGGCCCAAGAGGTCGGAGGCACCGTTGAAAAGTTAATGGTTCTATTGATGGCCATATTGACGAATTATGCAAATGGTCAAGGGAGCTTGGAGCTGGTTAGCCCGGTCTTAGAGAAGCTTAAGATGGAGCTTTGGAGGTAAGGTTGTGATAGAGAACCTAAGCTATCCACCAGATGATAAAAGGCGGGAAAAGGACCGTCTGATTCATGATATCCAGACATTTTTATGGCAGCTGGAGCAGGGCGGATACACCCGAGAGACGATGGCTGGAGTGCTCAGCAAGCTGAAAGTCCCACTGCTTGAAGATGGAAAGGCAGTGGGAGGCGCTGTTCAGGAAGATGTCGAGCGGATGGTGGCTGACTGTGAGCGCTATATTTCAGGAGAGGAAGAGCCGAGGCAAGTTGTTTGGGATTTAGATCGGCTGCGCAGAGATCTGGAGGAGTCCTGATGCCTTCCGATCCTAAAGAGAGATTAAAAGGGGAAGTTCGCGCCTTTTTGGATGAATTTGAGCAGACGGAAATGGAAGAAAATGATATGAAAGTCATCCTTCCTGTTTGGAAAGAAGAGATAATGCAACGGGCTTTTGAGTTGGGGGAGCCGACTCACTCAGTGATCAAGACTTTTATTGAGGTGTGTGAGGACTATGCACTCTGCCGAGGGATGCTAGAGCGTGTGAGGCAAGAAGCAGAAGAGGTGAGACTTTTTTTAGCACTATAATGGGACTGTTGGGAAAGTCGCTCTTTGCAGATTTTGTAGCGGTTTTTGAGAAAAATCGAAAGAGTTGAAAATCTACATATACCTAAGTATAGGAGATTTGCAAAAATTTTGATTTTGCCAAAAAAGGTGCAAAATGTGTGAGGATGGAATTTCCCAACAGTCCCATAATGACTTTTTAGGAGC
>JASBRR010000025.1 GCA_030149435.1 Simkaniaceae bacterium | reverse complement strand
TCGTCGTACTGGTTAGAACCCTTAGGAATTAAGCTATTTACAAGGAGCTCATAATCATACTCTGTGGAACACTCACACCAAGGATGCCACTGCTCAGAACGAGAATCATAAGGATTGAAGAGGGTATCCTTTTTTTCTCTATAAAATTTTGAAACAAAATCCCCAGTTGTATCGATAACGATAGCGCGATCCCCACGACTTCTAATTTGTTTCATCAAGTGCCGAAGGGCATTTGTTTTTCCAGCGCCTGTGGCACCGCAGATAAGCATGTGCTTTGTTTCTGAGTTTTTTAGAAGAGGAATCTTCCCCAACTTTATATCCGACTTCTTCAAAAGAAGAGTCATTTTAAGCCACACTTTCCAAGGCTTCTTATGAGAAATTCCTTGTATATGCTTCTTCCTTCCTGCAGCAATCCCCTTAATAGCAAAGAAAAAGAGACAGAGACAAAAGGTTCCAACGGTCCAATAAGCAGATTCTTTTAGTGCTACGAGAACGTCTTTGGTCAAGATCTCTAGTCTATCCTCGCACAGCTTAATTAGTCTCTTTCTCTTCGCAGGTACCTGCTCATTTCGATAACACTGTTGACTAATGGCGCACCAAAATTTTGCATCGACTTGAATTTCTTCGGCAGTAAAAAAGAGCATGGCTTTAGAGTGGTAGTATATTGCCTGGAGATTTTCCTTCGGCTCTCTGCTCATCTTCAGTGCAAAGATAAGAAAACCAACACTAATTGAACCTAATACCATAATCCGAGCAACCTGTCTGAGCATTCTCATGCGGTGTGCCCACGTTTGCCCCCCTCGGGCAACACTATCTAAAAAAGCCATCATTTCCTCCTAGGAAAAGGGATCATTTGTTCTCGCATCAATAACATTTATTTTCTGTTCTTCAGTTAAGTCATCCCATCCAGGAAGACCAGGGTTATAGGGTTTAGAAGGTTGAACTTTTCCTTCTTCATCACGCTGTGGAAATCCTAAAACCTTCCCCGCTCTTTCTGTTGCTTTCCAAAGAGCTGAATTATTAGTTGCCTTAAGAAAGAAGTTGTTCTTGAATTTCTGGTTTATAGCTTTTTGCCCAGTAACAAATTCCCCTCCAACAGGATTCCCATCATTATCGTAGTATTGAGGCTCTACTGCCTTAGCTTTAGAGTCTACTCTTTCAAAGCGACCTAGGAACTCCGAATGGGCTTTACTGTCTGAGGAGTGAGCGTTAAAGCCGCCGAAACTCTCTTGCTTAATCTTTTCCAGCTTCTCAAGACCTTGAGAAGCACCGAACACTCCATCTTGAGAAGAAGGGATATGGGTCGCGATTTTCTCACTTAAGGAGTCTCTTTGAGAGATTGCTGATGAGATATTTGCTTGCCAGCCTTCATTCCTGCTTTCAAGTCCTTCTCTTGATGATTCATACTCAGCGTGAAGGTCAGGTGCATGGACTGTAGTTTTGGGGGTGAGATGGCGAATGAACCCATCGATCTCTCTTTGTCTGATTGTTGGATCCGACAACGCCTCTTGAATAAGCTGTTTATCGCCAAATTTCTCGTCTAGATGCCCCAAAAAGGCATTGTTTAGGTTTTTAGAGATGCGAAGGTCCTTGCTTGTCACTTCAGACTCAAGAGACTCTAAGCTTTTCTGTGTGGAGTAAGCAGCATTGAGCTGCAGAGCCGAAGACTCTGTTTGACTGAAAGAGTTAGAAAAGTCTTGGTAATCCCTAACACCTTCTTCTGCAGAGAGGTTTCCACCCTCTCGATGAACCGTTTGCGCTAAATGCTGCATACTATCATAGATCGATAGCGCATCGGAGAGTCTCTCGCTTTGCTGGTTCCCCTCAGACTCTGAAAAGCGATTAGAAAGAGACCCATCGATCCCCGCTTTGAGACCAATCCCCCAACCAGCTCCCACCTTAAGGGCTTCATCAAATACTTGAGTACTGTCCATATTGTGAGTCTTCCCGTACTCTTGAGCCTTGGAGAAGATCTCCTGAGCTTGCCTTTGCATATTTGAGTGCTCAGAGCGATCCCATCCTTCAGATAGGTTTGAGGTATTTGAGAGGTGTTGATTGAGCCCATGAACCGCATTTGCTGTATGGGCAACATTATCTGAGAATGAGAGGGTCTCCCCTTCCGTTACAGATTCCGCTTCTCTAAGCTGGGATTGCACGCTGCTTGTAAAGGCTTCCGAGCTTGCGATATCGGTTAAAAGGTTAGATTTTCTTTCATCAAAAGAGAGATCCGATCCAGAGGTTGATGTTGTGATTCTCCCATGAGCATCTTGCGTTGCAGTCGTTCCCCCCATTAGAAGAGGCGTGAGGTTCCGTTGGTTTTCTGTGACATTGCCGAGGCTTTGAGAAGAGAGGCCGACGTTTTTGTAACTATAGTTGCCTGTCGTCTCCTCACCGGCTGCAACACTCGCCGATCCTTGGCCAGCGCCTACAAAGGAGCTCGCCCAATGTACAAGAGCTGATGCGCCCCCTTTAGATAAATAGAGGAGTCCCCAAGATAACAAGGGTATCGTCATGAAGATTCCGCATGCTATGGCTTCCATATTGTTGTATAGCTCAAAGAGACCATCTGACATGGTAAGAGAGTACTGCTTGCCTAAGATGCCCATTCCATTTTTTTTAGCTTCCCAGATGCAATCAAGGATGAAATTTGCGATCACAAAACAGGGAGGCCAAAAGCTCACCCAAGCTATAATCTGGACCCAGCCTAAGAGCACTCTAAACCCTAGGGAAATCAAGCTCACAATAATGACTAGGGGGAATACTCCATAGAGAAGAGCTTCAAAGTAGTTGCGACTGGCGAGAAGGATATTGGCGCCCATTGCGCCTAGTATTTTTTGTGAGGCAATTTGCAGCTGCTCAGCCCTTTTCGCTGCAAGGGTGTCGTACCGACCAACGGTATAGTCCTTGAGCGCATCAATTGCAATTTGCTGCTGGACGATTTTTTGGATAGGCGCGCGTTCACTTTTATCGATGAGATGTTGGTACTCACTACCGATGGAGCTCATCAAGATCTCTTTAGAATTTGCAAGAGAACTGTTTAGATGCTTGTGGATTCTGGAGACGGCGTGCTGACAAGTAAGCATGCCTGTTGTTCCTGGCTTGGGCTCTTCTTTGCCTCCTAATGGACCGATGGAATGGTTAGGTTGGCGGTACTGCACTCCCCTAATCTTAGATGTTCGCTCTTCCAAAAATTCCAGAAGGTTGGGAGCCTTACCTAGTTCTTCTTTTGTATAGAGTCCAAGACCTAAATCTCGAAAGACACACTCACTACAAAAATTGCGGAGGTTTTCCTCCGTTACCTCGTCTACGATTTTCATTTTTCGTGTATTAAAGAGGCTTTTCCCAGCATAGATATGCCCCGTCCAATTGTAGACACCATCATCGACTATGTGGGCCCCATCCTCTAGCATTTCTGTCATCCCATGGGTGAGAGAGCTAAAGAAGTGGGCTGTATAGGCTAGGAGCAGAGGGACATGATCGACTTTGTAGTCTTTTTGCTTAGCGTCATTCTTGATGAGGTAATCATGAATGATCACTTTCTCTGTGTTAAGAGTGAAGAGAGACACAGTAAGAAAAACGGGGATGAGCCACTGCTTCCAGATAGGAGAAAGGTTCATTTTTGTCATGGCCATAACAACAGCAACTAAGAGGCCAATATTGGCGGCAACCCATATCGCTATATCGTAATCTCCGATCTTTGCTCCGCAAATGATCGACACGAGATTGAAAATCTTTTGTAAGACTTCTCCTCCCCCATATGTGTAGACCTTGAGGCCTTCACTTGCAGAAAGAGGAAGGGCTGTTAAACAGGAGAGAGCAATGAGGAGTTTTTTCACAGCTGCCCCCCTGGTTTATCTCTTAAGTTTTTCTCGATGTCGATGAGGAACTGGATCACGTTTTGTTTCTCAGACATTTTTCTGTAGTTATCGAGTTTGAGTCTCTCGATCCGCACAAGGGTCTGCTCCAACCCTTTTTTAAAGGCTTCAAAAGACTCCTGCTCGATCTGCTTTGACTGGTTTGCTTCGGTTTGAATCAAGAGGGTTTTGACGATTTGCTCGACATACCTTGCGACTCTTTCAAAGGCAATGATTTCTGCGCACTGGTGTAAAGAGACATGTTGCCCCACATTTTTCCCTTCCCACTGCCCCATCAGAACCATCAAAGAACCCATAGGGAACTGAGTTGAAGCAATCATCTCTTTTTCAGCTTCGGTCAAGGGAGGAACCTTCTCGAGTCCTTCACGTAAGATTTTCTCTTGAATCGAGTGAAGTGCGGTCCAAATTTTGTCCTTTTCAGACCTGCCTGCTCGGATGTTGATCGAGCTATTTTTATCGACCCCAACTGAACGCTTGCCTAGGACATCTCCAAACCGATAGGCATCTTTTAGATCTCCTCCATAAATCAGCACATCTAGGGCTGCTTCCGCCTTAGAGGGGAAAAACTCGATGTTATCTTCATGCTTCACGATACTACCACTGATGTTGAGATAGAGATCACGAACGTTTCTATCGGAGATATTGAGACTTTTTATGACCTCCCAGGCTAGGTTATAATTACCCACAAGAACCCCCTCTTTTTGAACCCGATCCATTGCAGCATTGGCCTTCTTATTGCCACCATCCCTGCATCCATGCCGAGCTTCAATAAGACCAGAAAAGAGTCCTTCTTTTGCACCTGTTTGAGAACAGATATACTGGGATGTCCCTTCAGTTCGTGGCCAAATTCCTTCGACTAGACTTGATCCTATTTCACATGAGTTGATATTGATAGCATTGAGCTGGTTAGACCAGTGCTGTACTTTAGACATCACTCCTGCGGTTTGTGGTGAAGTCGTTTCTAAAGCCAGAAGGAAGGCATGAGTCCCAGCGTTTTTTGCAATGTTCATCAGAGCTTTTTTCATCTCATCTTTTGAAACGATATTCAAAGCGCCCATGGTGTAGTCAATGCCACCACACCCCACATTGAGTTTGGGAAGAGAAATATGGACGGGATTGACATCAGAGACCTGCGTGCGCACAAAGCCCGAGCCTCCTAAGAAGTTTACGCCTATAGCATCATCATAAAAGAGATCTCCTTCGCTGATGTTTGCTGGAGTATTGGTCTGATCAAAGAACTCTTGAATTTTCCCGGAAAAGCTTTTCTTATCTTTAGCGAGCAGGGGAATTCCGATAAGGGAAGACAGGAAAATAGCAAAAAATAATGAACGTTTCATGATTTTTCCTCCAAGAGGTGGCGCTTAGCTTGTTTGTAGATGTTGTCTATAAGATCGACAACAGAAAGCGCTCCTACCCCCACAGGGACACCCTCTTTTGTCTCGGGATTAATCATTAGGAACGAAGGAGCACTTTGAATGCCATACTTCTGTGCAAGCCCTTTATCAGTTTCAACAGAAGGAAGATCTTGAAGTGGAGCTCCATTTAAGGAAACAACACGCAGATGCCACCCTGCTATTTTGGCAAACTGACTCGCTACTTTCCCTGCTTGCTCTGAGTAGAGGTCACCCCCGTTTGCAAAGAGGACAAGAAAGTATTTTTCACTTAGGGCGTCTAGTGTCAGCTTTTTGGAAGCATCTTCTGTTTTCTTGCGAACCTCAATGCCCGCGGCAGCTGTTGGGTTTGTGGATCCTTCTCCAAGATCGGGATGATCGAGGAGTAAATATTGCCACGTTTTTGCAAAACCCTCAGACTGTGAAAGGATCTTGTTTTGCTCTTGGATGTAGTTTGTGACGTTCTCTTCAGAAGGGGAGAGAATCGCAAGGCATCTGAGCTGATAGAGCTCTTCTCTTTGTTCTGCCATTCTCTCTGCTGCTTCTTCGGGGGTTTTTGGAGTCTCTTTCTCAGGCTTTCCTTGGTTTTTAGGATCTTCAAAAAAGTAGAAGCCTCGATTTCCGTTCTCATCATAGAACCCTGGGTGAAGAGGTTTTGTGTAACAGAGGGCTAACGTAGCCATGCAAAAACACAGCACATTTTTTAACAAACAACTTTGGGGAGCAATAGATCTCACAACGCCTCCCCCTCTTTTTGCTTCACTTTTTCCCTCATAGCTTCAATTTTTTCTTCAGTTTTGGCCTGGGAACCTTCTGGAGACAAAGAATTGGAATAGCTTTCAGCCATAGACTTAAGCTTTTCAGCGAGCTTTTGAGAGTCAATTTTTTCTCCAAGCTCTTCTATAAAATCAGTAAAGTCAATCTTCTCAAAATCAATCGACTGAAGCTGGGATAGGGAAAGACCCTGGCATTTGGGCTTCTCGGGTTTTCCCCAGTCTAGGCCTAGTTGCTTTCTCCCCTCTTCCTGGATAATACGGGCAAGTTTTGTGGGAAAGCAGCAGTAGACATGTTCTGCTTTCAAGATGTCTTTGATATGACCAACTCTATGGCACTTCCCCTCTTTAGCTTTTTCAAAGAGGTCTCTCTCTTCTTTGCTGCAGCGCCTTAAATCAAGGCCAATCATTGCTCCCCTGCCTTCAGAACCTCTCTTATGGCAGCAATCGAAGAGTTTGCTTGAATCAAAACTCCGTCGACATTTGGAGCTATTCCCGCAAAAAATGGATGCTTTATTGGGATCAAGTTCCTTTTCAGGGAGACTATTTTTTAGGTCGCCAAGGGAGCCAAGAATGGAAATGGCAGACCCAAATTCTTGGTTTTTTTCATATGAAGGATCGATATCATCCAAGTTAAGAAGCTCTTCACCTTCTTTAAAGGTTAGCTTCTGAGATAAATAGGCTGCTTGCCCTCCAAGGTCATAGGTTTTCTCCCAACTTAGGCACTCGCCAAAGTCATCTTCATGCAAACAGGCTCTTTTGACAAGAACTCCTCCCCTATCGCGCAACCTTTTGCATTTGGACTCACCGTCTGGCTTGCAGGAAAAGATAAGGCGCTGTTTCCAGGAGTCGCGGAAAATATCTTTGCCCTCAACATGTCGATTGCCAGGGTCGAATTCTTGGGTTTGGATCAAAGAGCACTCGATATTCTCTTCTAGGGCTTGGAGGACTTGTTTTTGAGCCTCATCGACTTCCCAGCGATCAACCTCTTTCTCTTCTTGTAACACCCGTTTTTCGACTTGCGACTTATCACAATGAACTCCCTCTTGATGGGTCCATTTCTTAACTACGAGGTAGCTGGAAAGCATCCCACCACGTTCAATGGAGACATTAAAAGACTGGAGGTGATGTGTGTTTTTTAGCTCTTTTTTCCATGCCTTGACTTGTTCTTCTGCATCGCCTTTCCAGAAAAACTCAGCCTCTTTTTTATGCCCTTGGCAGGTGCGAATCTCTGCAGTTTTTTGAGGGATAACAAGAACTTTTCTAGCTTTATCAATCACTTTGATAAAGCATCCCCCTTCTTGACAAACTTCAATATTCTTCTCTTCAGGAATGATAGTCTCTGACTGCGAAACGACTCCTATCCCCTTTTGAGCATTTTCGATGATGGCTTTAGAAGATATAAGGAAGTCTTCACTCCCCTCGAGCTCTTCCCTTCTTCTTGAGGAGTCAAGAACTTCTTGAAAAGCCGCTTCGACAGGACCAACTTCTTGCTTGTCTGTTTTCTCTGCTGCGAGCTTAGCATCGAAACCCTTCCCCTGGTCTTCTTCTGGAAGAAACTCCTCGGAATATGTTTCAAGCTTCCCATTGGAAAGGAGAGACTCTAGAATAGTAGTGGCTTCTTTGTTCTTCTCTTTTCCAAGAGCCTTTGCCTCTTCTTTTGTCTTTTTTAGGTTCTCTTTGACTGCTGCTTTGACATCATCCTTTGCAATTAAAGGACAAGCAGTAAGGAAGAAAATGGAGAGTAAGAGATGCTTTGTTTTTTTCAAATTACGCACCCCCAGAGACTTTCTTAGCGATTTTATAAGGGTCGAGGCAGCAGTGCTTCTTTGTCCAAATCAAGTAGACAAAATCCTCTCCACCATATGGGTAACTCTTGCCTCCTCCCCATATTACATCGCTTCTTCCAAGAGCGTTGCAGGGCCCTTTAGTTTGAGCGATCGGGTAAGCGAGCTGTGTTTTATAGGAACTTTTTTTGATCCGATAAGAGGTGTGGCTTTCGCAGTAGTTATCCTCATCAAACACCTGAAGGACATGCCAGTTGTGAAGCTTCGCTAGCATGCGATGAACAAGTAATGAACTCGCTTGAATGGCCCCAACATGATGAGAAACATGTCCTGTTAGCGGATATAATGATCCGTGACATCCTGCGCACCAAAAAAGACGATCAAGGGGTTTTTGGAAACTTGAAAACCCGCAGTCGACAACACATGCTGCGTGGGCTAATGGGTTTGTAAACAGAATGACTTCAGGATTAATGATGGTATTCCACCGATCATCTCCCCAGAAGGGATCAAACTCTGACATATACCCGACATCTAGGGGGATGCGATCTTCGCAGACAAAGTCGAGGCCTAGATCGAGAAGACTCAGAATTGGGTATTGATAGTAGTGAACATGATAAAAGCTAGCGGATTCGACTTCAGGGGTGGTGGATTTTGTTCCTCCTCGATTGAGACCTGGCTTTGCCACTGAGATGCCGCCAAGACCGAGCAGCTTATAGGGAGTTCGTGTGACATCAATGAGTCTGTTGGGCTCCCAAAATGCAATCGGAACGCCCACTAAATCTCCCTTGCAATGGCAAAGAAGCTTTTTTTTGTATTTGACGAGATCCTTGTGCTTAGGAGTGATATTTCCTCCCCCCACGTGGATAGGGAAAAGGCAGCTCCAACAAACATCTGTAACAGGATTAATAAATTTACCTTCAGCAAATGTTAGACAAGGAAGCATCACAAGAAAGAGATGCAGAGCCCATTTTAAAAAGAAGTTCATGGGACTCTCCTTGAAATCTGCTCTCTACTTGTTGCAGAAGTTTCTAGCCTGTGCTTTGAGGGAATAGAGCCAGAGAGGATTTGCTTTGCAAGGCGCTTTGTCTCCCCCTTTTCCTCAAAGATCTCCAGGGCATAAGACAATGGGACATTCCCCATGACTTTGTCAAAGCTCTCCTCTTCTTGCAGGATAATGGTTGGAACAGAACCTACGTCATATTTCTCAAAGCTATCGGGGTCAATCAAAAAGGGAGCATCAACTCCAAGAGTTTTAAGGTAGTTTATTCGCTTTAGAAACTCTTGAAAGGAATTATCAGGCAGCCCTCTAACGACAAAAGCCCCACCATAGTGCTGCAGCTCCTGCGCCAAAGAAACCAAAGAGGCCTCAGGCATGGAGAATGAGACAAAAACTAGGAAGGGATACTCAAGATCTTCATCAGAGCTTGCAACGCACCCTCCACTTGGGCACTTTGATTCGCTTGCTCCTGAGACTTCTTCATTGGGAAATAAACTTTGGGCTTCCTCCTGAAACCAGGGGGTGTTTCCATATGCCTCTGAGAGGAAAAAGGCGAAACATAAAGCAAAAGTGCGACAAAATGTGAATGCTCGCATCACCCCGCTCCTTTGACTGGAATTTCTTCGATAAGCAAAGAGGTTCCTGACTGGGTGATACGGCAAGGAAATCTCTTAAGGCCAAACTTCTTTGAGTAAACGCCCCCTTGATCAAAGAAGATAGGACGCTCTTTTTCTTCTTGAAGTTTGAGGGGGCTCCCTGCGATGAGAATCCATTTGAACTCCCCTTCTTGGGATTCAGCCCACTCGACCTGCCTGGGGTCACTCCCATCAAAGAACAAAAGACCACTATCTAGTGTGATATGATCTAGAGGATTGACCTCGGTTCCCTTCTTATGGAGAACCTTGCCTTCAGCATCTAAAATGTCTTCATATAGCGTTTTGGAAGGGCTATAGAAAAAGCAAGTGTATTTTAAGGCTTTTTCTAGCCATGACACCTTCTTAAATAACTCCCCTTCATTTTGAATTTTTTCGGCAACAAGTCTCTTTTGTGCTGCATCAAATCTCGAACTCTCCGCTTTAGATTGGATGACCTCCTTGAGGTTTTCTTCTTTAATGGAGAAGGTTTCTCCCTGAAATCCCAGGTCACGCGCATCAACTAATGAAGCTGAAAGCAATATTATTAGGAATAAAAGGAGAGATTTGATGCTGCATCGATTCATATAAGTTCTGTCCAATCAATGATTTTGTCAAAATAGTCACGGTAAAGCACTTCATCTGTAACTCCCCCTACATGGATCAAGACTGGGCGACAGGAGACATGTTTTGGGACTGCCAAGGCATCAATCTTTTTACGCACTTCATCAACCACCTTTGTGCTAACGGGGTTTTTAGAAAACTTAATTTCACAAACATGAAGCGTATTTTTTTCTTGAACTAGGTAGTCTATTTGACACCCCAACCTAAGAGCCGTCTTAGTTTGAAAGAAGGGTCCATCACAAGTACAATTCTCGAGTGAGATGTGTAAAGCTTTTAAAAGCTCTTTGCGATTGCGAATCACAAGATTCTCAAATTGGAGACCCATAATCCCATCCCATTGAACGAGATTATGTGGACTTGCACTTTCGAAATCCCCTTTCTGAATTTTCTGACTGTTAGGCTCTATGTATTTCAAATAGAAGCGCAAGTAATTGTCTGCTAGCCGATATTTTCTTAGCTTGCTAACTTTTGCATTCTTAATATCCCAAGCATAGTCAGCAGAAACAAAGCCTGCTTCAGTTAAATCCCGCAAATAGTTTGAAAATGTTTGCCCTGACCTAATCCCAATCTCTTTTGAAATTTCTTCCTGACTTAATGAATGGCGGTTTGAAAGGGCCAAAACTATATTTTTGTATGTTTTACTTCTTCTAGAGAAAAGATCGTGAAAAATGCGATCAAACTCGTTAAATAATAGCCCCGATTTCATAAAGCATAACTTCCGAATGTTTTCCTCTGCGGAAAGCTTCGGATTAATCATTTCCAGGTATTTAGGGACTCCACCTGTAACACCAAGCACTTTTAGCTTTTCATACGCAGAAACGGAACTTTCTCGATCTTTCCAAAATTTTACACAGTCCTTCATTGGGAGCTCATCTAACGTCAAGGTTAAATCAACTCGGCCAAAGAACCCCGTGCTATTTAAAATGTTTTTATCGATCCAGCTCGATATAGAACTCGCCACAACTATGATTAACTTGGGGTTTTTCTCAAAAAACTGATCCCATGCAATTTTTAATTTCCCAAGAAAATTTGGATCTCTAGATCCCATCCAAGCAATTTCATCCAAAGCAATCAGAACCGACCCTTTCTTAGTGCTTTTAGACAACTCAAAAAAAATGTCACTCCAATCATTTCCCTTGATATCAGAAAAACCTTGCCTCACCATTTGCTGAATAAACTCTTCTCTTTGAGAATCGCTTGTAGAACCTGCTGTGGGGACAAGGCCAGTAAACAAGTATTTCTTCGAAAATCCTTTAGAAAATTCTTCAATTAGGCGGCTTTTACCGATCCTTCTACGACCTTTAATCGCTATAAACCTTGCATATCCATCTGATTTTAAATCATTTAATTGTCTTAATTCGTTATCTCTTCCTAAAAACATAAATCCACCACTTTCCTTATTTGCTTTTGATTTATGATTTTAAAGGTATATTTTTTAGGGTTTTTATTCACCGGTAAAATGAGAAAATACGATTTAGCGGTACTTTTTAAGCTGCAAAAATCTACCGGTAGAATGGCTTTTCGCGATCTAGCGGTAAATTTTATACAAAGAAATTTCACCGCTAAATCGAGAAAAACCTCTATTTTATGGTCGTTTTTTCCTTTAGATTTCCTACCATTAAATCGAAAAAAACCGGATCTAGCGATACTTTTTTCGACTCGATTACGCATCGCCAAATCAAGAAAACGCGATTTAGCGGTACTTTTTATCTCAAGAAAATCTACCGGTAAAATAACATTTTGCGATCTAGCGGTCATTCTAATCACTCGCGCTTCCTTCAATATTCACCCGAGCTTCTTGGCATTTCTCAACCTGAGACTTTTCCAGCACCTCTCTGTTTGTCTTGATCATATCCACAACTTCCTGAAAGTTGTCTTCATCAGGCAAACGCTCTTTAACTTTCTTACAAAGGCTACGATCTAGAAAATTCAAAAGAGCATCCCCCCAGGGCAGGGTCAAAGCGAACAATTCCCCCCCAGGTGCTTGTATATACATGTCAGTCACACCACTTTTTTGATTGATATCTCTGGGGAAAAATTGAAGTGGTCTATCTTTATAGTACTTCACAATATTCTCCATCCCTGCATCATTTCCCCGAGCAAATGAGAGAACATGAAGCTCTCCTTCTTCTGGAAGCCCTTCAGACTCGAGTGAATAACAATCTGGATTGATGCCTTGCAGTGTTGCTCGCATTAGCGTTCCGTTTTTATTACGGTGTTCAATAGGGCTGGGAATAACGGCAGCACACACGGTGAAAGACTTACCAATCCACCCCCCTTTACGTGTTTGAACGACAATGGAAACTTTCTCACCGGGAAGATAGCCAGCTGCAAGAAATACTATGTCCTTTGCACCAGATCCCAGATTCATGACATGAAAAACACCTTCACAATCATCGTGAGGAATACCGATGTCCCTCTCGAGCAGAGGTCTTTCTACCCACACATCCGTCCAAAAAGAACCCCCTAAGCCCCGAACTTTAAATACAATGAATGGGAATCCATCAAGTCCATGTGCAAGATCCTTGAGGTTTGGGTCAGCAGCAAGATCCTCTCCACTTACAAATTCACCAGTAGGAGGAGAAATATCATTAGGGTTTGTGCAACCAACAAGCAGAAAGAAACAAAAGACTAGCGGTAAGAAAAAGAGCTTCATGAGGATCCTTGAGAATGTGATTTGATAGAAAGTTCTGAGAGAAGCTTTGAGATAACACAATCGAGGGGAAACCCTCTTGCACGCAATGCATTTACAGCTTCTTTGTGCTCGAGCATCCATTCGATAGCTTGCTCAATGGTAAAGCCTTGTTTTTTGAGCTCCATGACTGGAGCAAACTCTTCAGGCCTGGTAGAAAACAGAAGCAGAGAAAAAGGATCGAGCCTCAACTGAGAAAGGGAGAAAGAACCATGCCCTTTGTCAAAGATGAAAGCTTCGGAATACCCGGGGCCTTTGCTAAGAGAAGAAAGCATGCGTTCAACGCCTGGCGAAAGCTCAAAGATCTTTTTCTCACGGATAACGTTGAGGGAATCGCTGTCTCGGCCTAACATGACAAGCCAGTTTGAGTTCTTAAAGGCAGCGGCAGCTCCTGGAGAACATTCAAAGTCTTTGAGGCCCTGGGTCCCAACAAAGAGTGAGCCATTATACTTACGTAACCTGCGAGCCATACTCTCGATAAAGCCCTCCATTTGGGGGCTTTTGAGAAGATCCCAAGCTTCATCAATACAAATCAGACTCCGTGCTTCGCGATCTCCCATATAGACTTCGGAAGAGATCATCAGTGAGAAAATCTGGAGGATGACTGCTTGAAGATCCCCCATATTTTTGAGCTCTTCTGTTTCGATCACAACAAAAGGGCTAGAAAAGCTGACTTTCTTTTCGCCATAGAAGAAGTTTTTGTACTCTCCCTTCGTCGAATATCTTTGTAGGCGGTCGATTAGGCTTTCTTTAGCCCCTCTCATCAGTTCAGAGCGGTACTGAACCGTCTGGAGAATAGTAATAATGTCATCGACTGTTGCTTGATTCCCCTTGAGCCTCCACGCTTCTCGAACGCATTTGTTGAGGATGTTTTCACGGTCGCCATCGATTTTTTCCATAGGCATGGCCATTGTGGCAACGATTGAAGAGACCATATTGAGAGCTGAGTCTAGAGAGTCGGCATCTCCGTCAGTTCGAAGGAGAGAAAAGGGGTTGAGATTGAGATTGCTCTCCTTGTTGAAGAAAAGGTATTGTCCGTCTAATAGGTGGCAAAGCTTTTCAAAAGACCTCCCTAGATCTAAAACGAAGACTTTTCCCCCTATAGCCATTTGATTCAGCATAAGCTCAGCAAGGAAGACCGTTTTTCCTGAACCCGATGCTCCAATCACAACTCCGTTGTAGTTACTTGCGGAAACGAAGGGATCCCAAAAGGCCATCTGACCCCTTCTTCCGATGAGAGGCATCCCATCTTGGCTATTCCCCTTCCACTCTGAAAGCATCGGAACAAATTTGGAGGTCTCTTCTGTTAGGGTAGTTTTCGTTTTGCGGGTCTTTCTGATCTCATCGAGCTTTGGGAGTTCGCCCCAGGTCATCGGCAGGGATCGAACGAAATCATCCAAGTGAAAGAAATGCGTCTCTTGGAGCTTAAATCCATACTTATGATAGAGAGCTGTGAGGGCTGATTCTGATTCTGGAAATTTTTCTTCACTTCCATAGAGACCGATGTTCAGCCGTGTACGTACAAACTTCTCTCCAGATAGTAGCGATTGAAAGACAAGGTCATGCTCCTGAGACTCACGGATCAGATGGGGATTCTTCTTAAATACACCCGCTAGGCGGAACTGTTGCTTTAGGAGCGCCGCTTTTGAATGGAGATTGAGCTCTTCTTTCCTCTGGACAGGATAGTGGATCCCGTAATGAACAAAGAAAGGAGAAGGGATGCGATAAGAAACATCTAAAAAATCTCCGATAAGCTCTGAGTTATAGGGCATATTCCACTCTTCTGGAAGATCGATAGCTTGGAACATCTTGAAGTGTGTCTCCCCTTCTCCATGGAACCTAATGCCTTTTGGCCCAAGCTCAAAAGCCCCCGTGGACCCTACCTCTTCATTGATAAAATCCTGACCACTTATTTTTCTTGGAGCAGGAGAGGCTGTAGTCTGATCTACACTTGTTAAATGGGTCAATATCTCCACAAGATGCAAAGGGTGTGTATCAACGGTATGTGAAATCCTAGAAAATGTTGTGAAGGCTTTTTTCTTCATGGACTCGAGCTGACGCAAGAGCCTCTCTGTTTCTGACTTTTCACCCTTAGTAGTGCTATAAGAGAAAAAGAGACGGAAATTTCTTGGGGGCGTTGAAACAATAGGGTGATCAGAGAGCGCTTCACTTTTAAAAAACTGAGTTTTGTTTTCAGAGATCTTTTTGAAAATCTCTGAGCTCTTTTCCCTAGGCTCGGCCCATCTTTTCAAAATGGGATCGATGAAAGGATCCGCAAACAGGAGAAACTGACACGATGCTCCTTGCATATAGAGGGATTTTATAATCCCAGCAACCTCTTCTTCAGTGCTTTGATTTGCAAAGACAAGAGGGTTCATTTCGAAGGTAAAACCAAAGGAGTGCTCGTTTTCATATAAACCCCTCTCTTCAGAATAAAGGCGGTAGGGAAGAAGTTCTTGAAAATGACTTTTATCGAGGAAGTTTTTAGAAACCTTTTCTTGCCTCAAAGTCTCATAATCTCCAGCAGAGTCACCTGCAAAAAACTGTCTCAGTTTTTGCTTTAGAGTCACTTGCAACTCCTAGTCTCTGGAACAAAGTGATTCTTTCCTGAGTCGTAAGGCTCATCAGGGGGTGTCTCGTTTTCAACAATCATCTCTAAGACTTCAGAAGTGGAGGCGCACCCCACTCCCCTTCCAGGAGGGCACTGAAAGCCGCTATTGTAAATGCCGCACCCTGTGCTCATCAGGCTTAAACCTAAGAAAGTGAGTAGGTGGATTTGCTTAAATTTCTTCATAGGCCCCTCTTGATAGTTTTTGATCCTGACAATATGCAGGACACTTTGTAAAATGTTTTACAATTCGTTAACTTCCTCGATATTAGACAGAAAGGGTCATAAAGCAGCGCTAAAAAACTGGTTTTCATTTGAACCAGCAAGCTGTTTCCCAATCTTGGAAAATGTCTGATGGCTACTCGTGCAACAAAGTGCTGCACGATTTTCACATAGCCATTTTGTCGTTTAATTTTCATAGATCCCCCTATTACTTGTTGGGATCTGTTGCCTTCTTATGGTTTTCTGTATCCATTGAACGCTCGGGAACTCTTGATAAAGCA
Source organism: Simkaniaceae bacterium (assembly GCA_030149435.1). GTDB lineage: Bacteria > Chlamydiota > Chlamydiia > Chlamydiales > Simkaniaceae > JASBRR01. The sequence goes on along the minus strand of JASBRR010000025.1, from coordinate 14,023 downwards.
GCCCGTTGATTTCAACAGTAGGCAGTTCTGTGGGAGCGCTTTCTTGCTGCAGATAAGCATACGCTTCATGAAAGGCATCGCTTTTCTCTATAAATGCAAGATCTCGGATGGGAGGAACAACTTGATCCATACTCAAAAGAATCTTCTCGAGCTTCTCTGCATCGCGCTTTGAAGAGTGTGGAGAAATCGTAGAAGCCACCTTCATGAGAAAAAGCTGCTTCTCTTGTGGAGTTAAATTCTTCAAGCACACCATCGCCTGAAGAGTCAATAGGTCTGCAGGGTCAGGATGAAATGTCCAAAAGACTTCTTTGGGCTCGATATACATGGATTGTAAGTTCGGGAAGTCTTTGCGGATAAATGCGACACATTTTTGACACCCAAGTGAAAAGTACTCGACCACGTGAATAGGAGCCTCTGGACTACCGAAGGAAATAGTATACTCACAAGGGAGCTTATTGAATGAAGCCGGGGCGGCGAGAGCAGCAGCCTCAAGCTTTGGACTAGCAAAATATGCACAAAAAGCAAAAAAGAGAACTGCCCAGGCTCTAGCCACGCCTTTTCTCCTTAGCAAGAGACCTCTCAATCTCTAATTTTTTACGCAGGTCTTTTTCTCCAATCTTGACACCGTGTGTGAAGATAAGATCAACAGTTCGACCAGCGGCTACTTGAATGGATGGCTGCAGCTGTTCAGCCCGTTTAATGTAGTATTCAGTGAGCTTGTTGAGCGCCGTATTTGTCCCCTGAAGACCTGCATTTCTGAAGGTGTCGACATCGAGAATGGTTTGGCTATCCCCCACTTTAGAGAGCTTCTCGAGGGTTTGGTTATTAAGAGTTGCCTGAACACTTTGTCCAATTCCTTGAAGAAAGGAGGCAAATGCGGCTCTGGTAATGATGGACCCCGACCGATCGACAACGACCCCTCGGACCCCTTCTCTTCCATCTTCTCCAGAAACGTAAGCACTCACCTCAGTTTCAACAAAATCTCCATTGGGCTGCACGAGAGTCATCCGATCGGCACGCACATAGACTCTCTCATTTGCCAAATCTCCAGTCGCACTTGCTAAAATCACGCTATCCTTAAGAGCAACTTTGACCCTTCTAGGGAGCTGCCCATTTTCTAAAGGGCGGATGAGCATCTTTGCAGGACCCTTAGGTTGTTGAACGCCCACGCTACAGTCTGCTGCTGACACCAAAACACATCGAACAACGGTTCCCGCAGGGATATAGGCGCTGACATGAGATTTTTCTTCTTCGTGAAATGTGTCTAAAGACTTAATTTTTACAGGAGTCTCCTCTTCCGTAGATGAAGAATGGCTCAGGTGGATTTTTTGTAAAACTTCTTCGCGAAAATGATCCATTTGAGCCTTCAAGGCATGAGCGCTTTCAGTCGCAACTTGAGCGGTTTGGCCTGTGATCTCTTTGAGAGATTGATTGGTCTCTTTTTGAGTCGAAAGGATAGAATTTAAGAGTTCTTCCTGCTCTTCCTGCTTCCACTCGAGTTGTGAAAGACGCAGATTTTCTGCTTCGAGGTGATGCGAAGAGAGTTCAGGTGGCTTTGATTGTGCAACATCTTCATAGCTTGGGCTTGATGACTTATTGCCACTAAAGAGAGTAAAGGCTCCCCAGGCAACTAGAAAAACCGCAGCACAAATGATCAAATAGGTCTTCTTCTGAGACTTTAGGACTTTTTCACTGCTAGAAGTGAGAACTTCCTCCGGTTTTGGGGGTTTTGTCACCTTAGACCTCCTTCTTTGTTGAGATCATTGCGAGAGTGGTTTCCCCTGGCTCCAGATGAGTTTTGGGAAGAAATGCCCAGAGGTCATTTGGCTTTTTAAGGGAAGAATGGTGAATGACAACCTGTTTTTTCGCGGGGTTATGAATCTCCATTACAAGAATCCTCTCAAAAGGTCCTTCTAAAAGTCTGAGAGGCCTTGCTTTAATTGGGCTGTCTAGCTGCACCACTGCACTTGGCAAAACACAAACGCCATACCCAGGAGGAATCGCTCCCTCGATGAGCTGATTTAAAAACTCAACTGTTGGAGAGTGGGTGTCTGTAGAGAGTTCTTCTGGTTTAGAAATGGAGATCTCTCGATCTTTGAGAACTACGATTTCAGCAGCTCCTGCTTCTGCAAAGACAGACAAAGTCTGAGAGTCCCCCGAGCTTGTCATGACTGTAACACTCGTGGGATGTTCCTTGATCTCTTTGAGCGGTGTCAGAAAGGCTTGACCTGTTTTCTGATGGAGCATGCTCTGGAATTTATTTTCATCTAAAATGACATCAACGATTGCGCCTCCTTCGAAAGAAATGCGATTAGGAGCGGTTGTAGAAAGAGTCACTGTCAAGGAGGTCTTTGGATCGAGAGTGTCTTCAACAAGAGCGTTTAGAGAAACCGCCCTCATGAGGGCTAAAGACAAAACAGCATATAGATATTTTCGAGAACGTTTCATATTTTTTCCTGGCTGATATGATTGAGATAGAGTCTCCCCTCTTCGCAGCAGAAGGAAAGGATGTATTTAATTTTTTGCGACTGCACCAGGGATCCACCTCCCCCTGTTTTTGCAACGTACGTTTTTTGATTCCCCTCAACCACGAACTGAAGACTGTTCTCTAAGGGATAAGATCGCGTGGTTTCAAAGACAAAAGAGCTTTGAGCCTGAAGAAGGGTTTCTTTTTCTTCAGAGAGAGCCTTTTTAAGGGCGTTATAAAAGCGTGGATGAGCGTGCCCAAGCACTTGGTCGTTTTTCCAAGAGATATCAGCAGGAGTGCGCGTTAAAAGAAGATCTGAGAGAAAAACACCTATGACTTGCAAGTACTGCTGCGAAGCGCGACTTTTTTCTACCCAAAATGAGGGCCCTGTTGTTGGGATGACCACAACGCGCTCTTCTTTGTTTCGCACAGCAAAGCTCAGCTGAATCACAGCAAGGCTAAGAGCAATGACACCTAGAGCTAGGACATTTCTTTGAGAAATAAGAGCTTTGAGCTTTGCTTGAAAAGTACGTGTTTCCATGGGTTACCTAAGATAAAAGCGCTGGTGTGAGGGAGGAAGCTTAACGCTAAACATCCGATTGAAAACTGATCCAGGGATATGCCAATAGATCAGGCCTGTTAAGTAGTATTTAGGGAGGGCCCGGGCGACTTTTCTTCTAAGGTAGAAGAGGGCCCCCCCCACAAGGGAAAACAGGAGAAACTTTTTGAAACAGATTCCCATGTAAAGGGGGATGCCTAAACTGAGCAAATCTCCAATAGCCATGCCCATAAGCATTTTTGGTTTGTCTAAGTGCTTATAAAAGCGACCCTCTCTCATGACTACCCTTTTCGCTCGTTTTGGCTTTTGTTCTTAAAGATTTTTGTGCTCAGCACCGTATCGATCACATCGGGGAAGTTGCCGAGAATCATTCCGATGAGCAGTGCAATCCCAACACCCTTCCAGCTCCCCTTGAAAAGGGCCCAAACGGCGCTGCCAAGGATAACCGCCATAAAGATCCAGAAGAGACCGGAGCGGTTAGAAACTACTGTCTCAACTTGGGTTTTTGTTTCACTGAAAGCAGAGTTGATATCACAAAAACCTGCAGCCGGAAGAGAGAGGAGCCCTAAGATAAGAAGTCCTAAGATTGATAGGGGATGTTTTTTTACAAAGCGAAGAAGCTTATGTGCTCCTGCTCTTAAATAGCTTGTCATTTCCATACTTTTAAAATCCTTTTTTATGGTTACACTCCCCTACCTGCTTAGGAGATGGTTATGTTTTGCTTGGAGAGCCTCTAGCTCGCCGTAACGACGCATTTGTCTTGCGGGATCATTTGTAATGAACTCGATGGTCTTATCAGCTTGCTCAATGGTCTTCTTTGCTGCTGGAAGATCTTTACTGGTCTCCAGCTCAAACCTGAGAAGGGCAAGGAGTGCCATGGCTCGTTTATTGGGGTCGTTAATCTCCCAGATCGCTTCAGAGGACTCATGGGCCATAGCCAACGCCTCAGGTTTATCTTTCTGAAATTTAACAGCGGCAATTTCAAGGCTGGCAATACATTTCCAGTGAGGCGCATAGAGGGTTTGGCTTGTTTGCTCCGCCTCAGCAATGTTTTGAGCCTTGAGGGCTTTGCGTATAGCTCGCATCCGGAAATTCTCATCATGTTGTGTTTGCACATCGGCCTTAACGAACTCTGCTGCACTTGTCAGTTGCCCTCCAATAGTGGAACAGCTAGTGAGGCTTAAACTTGCGAAGGCCATAAGCAACAAAAAGCAAGGAGAGACCAGATGTTTTTTTGACCGACGATGATATTTTGAAGGACAAAAATTAGGAGAAACACTCAAACAACTTTTCTTTAAGCGATCTTTAAAAGACTTTTTTACAAACATTTTATCCTTAAACATTTAAGTAAATTTACAGTTTTGTATCTTTTCTTTCTTTTTCTTAGCAACACTAAAAATTCTCCTCTATAAACGAAGCGGGGCCGCTTGCTGACTCTCTTGGACAAGATAGGGGCTGGATCAAAGGACACAGCTTGCTGTTTTTTAGCTTGTCGTTTAGCAAGGTGTGGTTTTCAAAACGTAGGGTATTTATGGGTTTAGAGGCGATTTGTGGGGGTTTTGGAAATGTGCAAGCACAGGTGTTCTTTCTAGCAGAAAACAGACGGGCTAGGCTGTTGCTTAGAGAGAGAGGCACCTTCAGCGAACGAAAATCACCCCCGGAAAAAATTTTCTCTCTCAAGGACAAAAATCGGGGATATTTCTGGAGAAGCGCATAGAGTCTCCTCTCCCAGGGCTTAATGTTTACATTGTAATTTTTGTGTCCTATGTACTCTAAATATACAAAGAATACAGGGTTTACACAGTAATCAGAGCAAACAAAATGAAGCACAAGCCCTAAACTTGGAGCGTTTAGAGTTCTTCGTTGCAAAGACATCATCCTACCTCCCCTCTTCTGCTTTGCTGCTTATGCGCATTTCGATCTGTGATCGGATTGCATCGGGATGGAGGGGCAAAGAGAACTGCTTATCCCCTATCTCGATATAGGATGAAGGATCCGCAAAAACTTTTTGATCATAATACCCCTGAGCTCTGCTAAAAAACTCCCCTAGCTTCATAGCTTGGAGACGATCCAATTGCTCTTCTGTAACCGAGGAGTTGTCCAACTCATCTATAAGGATGCTAGTAATCTCCTCTGGAGAAGAAAAGCTATTATGACTCAAAACACGAAGAAAAAAGTCTGACTGCTCTTTGTCCGACAGAAAATTGCAACAAGAAACAAACTGGATCGTTGCAAAATCTGTGATGTTTGGGGCAAAAGTCCAAGAAACAAAACCTGTGTCTACAAACTCTTTTTTAAACAAGGGAAAGACGTGTTTTACAAAGCTCAAGAAAGCCTCCGAGCCGAAAGAAAATTGTTGCTTCACAGCGAGTTTTGCTGTGGGGCTACCTAATGTGATATGGCAACCCTTGCTACGTCTATGAAAGCTATAGACCGACACGGTTACTAAGGCTGCAAAAAAGATAAGTAGTGTGAAACGTTTGCCAAGTACTGGCAATTTTTTGTATAGTTGCATCTGGTGTTCCTCCTGGTTAGGAATGCCGGGCGCCGTAAGAGCCCGTGCCGTCAGAGTTCACACCTCTGGCGGCATTTTATATACAACATATATAACGAACATTATTTTAATGTCAAATAGACATTAATAAGTTTACTTTTCCTCTAAAAATTCAGGTATGCTAGCATCAATTCAAGACCTGTTTATGGAAAAGAAAAAAGACGAAATCGCAACAAGCTGATATGAGCTCACAAAACAGAAAGTCGTTCCCATTAACGATTAGCTCTCTACTCTTTGAAGAAATAGAAGCCACCGTTAAAAAAATTAAAACTGAGGAAGACTACAGTTGCAGTAAGCAACAATGGATACTCCAAGCAATACGTGAAAAAATCAAACGAGAAAAAGAGAGGCTTTTGGAAGACCAGATTAATTCAGCTAACAAAGCACCGTCTGACCGGAAAAGGATGTCTCTTATGATAGAAGAAGAGTTAGTCGAAGAAATTAACTCCCTTGTCCAAATAAAAAGAAATCAAGGAGACAACTCTTTTTCGAAAAAGAGCTGGATTACTGAAGCACTGCTGGAGAAGCTTGAAGCAGAAAAAACATAAAAACATGAATTTGTTTTTCCTTATATACGACTGACCATTCTCAAAATACTGAGAATCCTTTACCCCATTAGCCAAGAAAACATCTGGCAAACCAACCACCCAGCACGCCCCGCTTTTTGACAGCAGCTTTGACAAGCTGAACCTTTCTGCGGTACAGTCTTCGTCTATAAAAAATTCCACCACACCTTCAAGCAAAGGAGAAAGCAAATGAGCTTTATCTCTAATACCAGGGAATTCCTAAACCAGCAGCAGTTACTACAAGTCCCTCTTTCGGAAAAAGAATCCGAGCAATTTTCACTTTCTTCTGATCGCACCCAAACCTTTGTACATATTAATAGCTCTAAGGTTGTTAGCTGTTATGCTCCTTCCTATTTCGCCTATCTAAGGCACGTCCTCATGCAAAACTCAGCTTGGCATCTTCTCTTCGGCAAAGCTAATATCAAAAGTGACACTGGGATGCACGCCTGGCAAATCAACACAGATGTGCCTGTAAAATACTTAAGAATTGGATGCATTTTTGGAGAAGTTTCTGAGTCGCTACAAAGTGATTATGGAAAAGGACGATTTGACGGTAGCAAATTCTTCTCAAACAGCAGCAAGAGGCTATTCGGGTTGGACTATACATCAGGAATCATTTTTGGAGGACTTGAGGGCAGATTAAGCCCAATATATAAAGGGCCAATAGTAATAAAATTGGACACGAACGCCGACGAAGGAACGATTATACGCTATGGAAAAACCCATACCTTCGTTATTCCTAAATTGCAACAATTTAGAACTCAGGGGAAAAAATGGGAGGCCTTATTTTGGGTGGCAACCTACCCTGAGCCTCCACCTGCTAAACATCAAATCTCGCTAGCTGGATATGCACACGAACCGGACCCATCTTTTGAAAACAGAATGCGGCAACTGTCTGCACAACTTCAAGCTTTGATCGCTCCAATGCACCCTCACCTACCCGAACAATTTGTGTTTACCACTGACGCAAAAAGTAAATACTTAGCAATACAAAAAGGAAGCCCTCAAACAATTAAATATCTTGATTATCAAGGCGGACCATTGCACATCGCCTTCGCAAAAAACATCGCGCAAAAGGATTCTGGAATTCACACCTGGCACATTGTAACGAATGTGAACGTCACCAACCTTAAAGTCGGCATATATTTTGCTGATGACCCACGTGGAGCTCAGTCTGACTTTGGAGCAGGGAGAACACTCTCTGGCGTAGCTACTACATATCTTTCAAGAAAACACCAAAACATTGTGGGAATAGATTATGGAACTGGGTCGACAATTGGGATGACTAGCCAGAAAATTGGAAGAATAATGAAAGGAAAGTTGATTATTAGCTTAGATACATATTCTGACGTTTTGACATTTCAAAAAACTGATAACACAGGCCAATGCGGCCGTTTTATCATTGAAGATCTAGCAGAGAAGAGAAAAAAATCTTTATCATGGAGCGCAGTTTTTTGGGCTGCATTAGGAGGAGGAAACGCTCATGAAGCTACGATCTCATCATATCATCGCCAAGTGAAATCAAAACTTTAAACTCACTATTAAAATAATTTTAATGTTTTATTTAATTAAATAAAAAGACATAATAAATTAAAATAAATTAGTTGGGGATTGTTTGAATATGACTCAAGAAATTACTTTATATCAGACATATTGTCCAGACGAATCTATTGTTTCTGGGACAGACAAAATCGAGTTAGAGTTGATTAGCGACTCTCTCCTAACATTGGCCTTTGAAGTTGTCCGAAAAACCTATAGAGAAACCTCAAAGGAAGATGTTTCTAGGTGGATTGACTCATTAGAGAAGCTCGAAGTACGTTCGACGACCCTTCACAAACAGTACGGTTATAACGATCAAAAATATTACGAACACGGGTATGACACAAGCTCATTACCTATCCACCCTCAAGACCTTTTTCATCATATTCAAGACACTATGCAACACGTAGCAGAAAGGTTGGAAACATTAGCACCATCACACATTCGTTTACTTATCGACTTCCTAAAACAACTTGAAATCAAAAAAAACCAGCAGCAGTAAGCCTACATGATGGAAGCCCAAGAAAGAATCTTGGACGAAATGTACCGTCCTGTTTCAGCAAGTGCTGAAGAAGCAGGCAAGAGGGATCAAGATTGGATTATAGACGCCACTAAAGAGAAACTTGCGAGAAACGAACCCCTTTAAAATCCATTGCCCAAGATTTTTCTAGAGCAAAGATTAGTATTTTGCGTAGAGCGCATTGATATTGGCTGTGAACGCGGATGCGACAAAAATCCCAACCACCAGCTGCTATCGTCACTAAAACTAGGATATCTTAAAAACCTCCTGAAACATTTTGCTATCTAATGGCAGGAATTCACAAGATTTGCGACAAAATGTGAATGGATGACTAAGATCAGAGATCTTTGAGCAAATATCTATTCAGTTTTATTATCTGACTTGATGTGCTTATTCATATCAGCTACATCTTAAAATATCAGAAATTACTTGAGATGAAAAACTTAAGAAGAGGTAAGGTGGTTCCTTACCAGAGTTAGAAACAAAGTTATGAACATTTTTCGAAAAAAGCAGAAGCACAAATTTTTTAATATATTTTTAATTTTCTAATAAAAGATCTATAGGCTTGGATTTTTCATAGAGGTTATTGCGACAGATTGTGAATGAAATGCGACAAAATGTGAATGCAGATGCGACAGATTGTGAATGAAATGCGACAAAACGTGAGCGATATTTGCGACAGATTGTGAATGGATGCGACAAAATGTGAATGAGAGACTTAAATATTGATTCCACACTTTCTTATTGCCTTTCTAAAAAGGTCCTCAAAGTTCTTATTATTATACTCCAAGACAATCGAACCAGCAGCCTCCTCGTTGACAATTTCTACATAATTTGAAAGGAGGTCTATCCTTAACCCAGAGTCTTTTAAACGGCCAACAATCTCTTTAGCAATATCCTTATTTCTTTCCGCTGTGACTTTTTGCCCCTCCTCTGTACTAAGGAGCATTTCCATCCAGGCTTCAGAAAAGAACTCAGAAAACTTTTCCGGGGTTGATAGCCTTGTACACCAGTACTTTTTGGAGGCAGACCATATGATTAGCTTTTCAATATCTTCCAACTGCCTTTTTCTTAAAAGTTCTTGAAAAACAAGAAGCTGCTTACTTTTTTCGGAACCCTCTGGCACTTGATATTGCTTATCTAGTAGTTTTCTTCGACTGTGAAACAGGTCAAACAGCGCTAAAGCAGAAGGCAGTAAAGAGCTCGGGTTTTCCTCGAAAACTTCAGTAAATGTGCTTTTGACACCTTTGCTGTTAAAGTATTTCTGTTCATTAAGCATCAAAATATCCAAATGCCCAAGCCTATTAAAATCACTTAGGTATCCGAGCCTCTTGGCCACGATGTACGCATCCTCTAAAATTTCATTAGCTCGCTTTTTTTTCCTAATGTAAACGGACTGAGGCATTTTAATTGCCATTGCTATTTCTTCTGGGCTCCACTTAATGGAGTAGGGAGGAGACAGTTGCTTTGAGCGCCTCTTTAGCTCATATTGATAACGCAGAAAAAGTAAAAACCTGAAGGTGTACGAGGACGCTTTTTTATTGCCGACTAGCTGCTTTACTTCTTCTCGCCAGTTAAGGGGGATAAACATGAAGTAACTTTCTCTTTGGTCGAGAAAAACAGCACTGGGCATGATTTCGTAGTACTTCAGAGAGCCTGAGTCCTTATCCCGGACTTCTTTGATAGTAAATAAGGTGTCGACAGAAACAACCTCCTCCTTTACCCACTTATTACGCTTATCCTTATGAGGATTTCCACTCCCATCTAGAGCCAACCGGTCATAATAAAAACAATACTGCTTCCTTCCGAGCTCTTGTATTGCCTCTAACGCTCTTGTTACAGTAGCTATACTTCCCCTATTAATACCAGACCATTCAAGAATTTCAGACTGAGTTGCTCGAATTCTAGGAACCTCTTGGATATACTTATATGCCGCTGGAGTTTTCCCATCATATTTCTGATCTATTAACTGCTCCTTGCTAGTAGGCTCAACATTTCCTTTATATGCAGTTTTACTAAACCCATATAGAATACCTTCCATTACTCGCGACTGTATATCAGTGAGGTCAACTCCAAACCGGTCGATGTTCCCTTCTAGTTTGACTCCAAATTCTTCACAAAAATCTTGGTGATGTTCGCTGAACAAATCAGCTTGCTGCTGCATTCCCAAGACGTTTTTTACAGCATGTAAACCTAGTTGTGTGGCTTTAAACTGTTTCTTCTCATCAGTCATACCTAGCCTACTGCCCATTCTTACTTTTTCGATAATTCACAACAGCATCTTCAACACGTTTGCTGTCCATCGAACTAAGATAATGGATAATCGCATTTTCTACTTCTCTTTTTAAAGTTGATCTCTCCCAAAAAACTATTGCTTTTAGCTTTTCAAGCACATCGTCAGAAACTATAACAGAAGTTCTTTCTTGTTTTCTTTTTTGACTTTTAGGAGTTTTATAATCTTCTTCTGTGACTGGTTTTTTTATTTGATCGTTGTCAAAGCTGCTTCTACGAGCAGAAGTCTCTTTCAACACCGCATCGATTCCTTCTACGAAACTTTTCTTACCCACACTGACTCCTTATTTCGTTAAAAGTTCTTCACACAGAGCTTCGTAGTCTAGAGCTCCATATGATTTCGGATTATAGCGAAAGACATCTTGACCCTTCCCCGGGGCTTCAGCTAGCGTAACATTGTCGCGAATACGCGTTTTAAGAACGATATTTTCAAAGTATTTGTCTATATTTTCTGCAATATCTCTGTTGAGGACCTTTCTAGCATCATACTGAGTGATGAAGATACCACCTATTTTCAGCTTTTTATTTAATCTTCTTTGAATTTTCTCGATAATGGTAGTTAACTTCGAAATCCCCTGCAATGACAGGTACTGGGCTTGTAGAGGGATATAAACCTCATTCGAGGCTGTTAGAGCATTGGTGGTTAAAAGGCCAAGAGAGGGGGCGCAGTCTATCAAAATGTAGTCATATTCCCCCTCTATTGAGCTAAGGCACTCCTTAAGAATTACTTCTCTACCAGCTTCTGAAGATAATTCAATTTCAGCACCTGCCAAATCCAGGTTAGCAGGAATGATGTCCAGGTTTTCTGTAACATTATAAATTGCTTCTTCTACAGGAATTTGTCCAAGCAACACCAAATAGATGCTTTTTTCTACATCGGTTAGACCTAAACTTAGGGACAGGTTTGCTTGGGGATCTAGGTCGACCAACAAGGTTTTTTTCCCCGCTCTTGCAAAACCTGCCCCAATATTACATGTAGAGCACGTTTTCCCAACCCCCCCCTTGTGGTTGCTGAGACAAATAATCTTCGCTTTTCTTGAATCTTTAGACTCCATGTTACCTCTTATCAACTGTGAATTTTCATGTGTCACATGTTTACTATGCTATTGCATACCATATGTTTTATCATAAAATATGTCAATCATACCTTACGATCATATTAAATTATTCATAACATAAATTATGACAGACATATTTTATGACGTACCACAACATGCATTATATTTTGTGAACCACTCCCCTATCCTAGATCTACACGGAATACAGATTGAATGTGTAACTGTTACACATTCGTAAATGCTTTATCGCTAGAAAAGTTCTTTTCATTGGGAGATTAATTCTGCTAGATTATGAAAACAAAAAACACTTTGATCAAAGTACAGCAGGCAGATTTATGAAAATCATTACATTTTGTTCCTTCAAGGGAGGAACGTCTAAGACATCAACAGCACTAAACCTAGGGGCTGCATTGGGCAAGTTTCATAGAAAGAAAGTTCTATTGGTTGATCTTGACCCACAAGCTAACCTGTCAGTAGGCTTGGGAATAGGGGCAGACCGATTGGAAACTATGGTCCCTGTTCTACAAGAAAAAACTGAAATCAGATCCGTAATTTTAAAAACTGGAACTCAAAACGTATCGCTCATTCCTTCGAATGCTTATCTAGACGGAGTTGAAAAGCTGCCACCACTGGGAAATGACTGTTACGCTCACGAACGTGTTCGTCGAGAACTAATGAAAATTAAAGAAGATTATGATTTTTGTTTTATTGATACTCCTCCTTCACTAGGGTGGTTGACCCAGTCCGCCTTTTTTGCTTCAGACTACTCCATAGTTTGCGCTATTCCGGAAGCATACAGTGTAATTGCTCTTGAAAGACTCAAAGATTTTCATGAAACCATTAACGAGCACCATTCTGTTGAAGTTCTAGGTGTGTTGATGACATTTTGGAATGAAAGAGGAGCTATCAACAAAGAGCTTTTAGAGTCTATTGAAGATTCATTCCCTAAAAAAATATTTAAAATGAAGGTGAGAAGAGACATTGTAGTCTCAAGAGCGGTTTTTGAGGGGAAACCAGTATTTGACATTGAGACCGGGTCAAGAGCTGCAGATGATTATAAAGCTTTATCCGAAGAATTTTTGGATCGCTTCAAGAAAATTGAAAAATTAAAAAAGGAGAAAGTTAATGCCTAAGCGAGCAAAATTTTCCAACCCTGCACTAAAGAAAAAGGAATCCCGTCCTATCAAGAAGGAAGACTTTAATCTTGCTGTTAACGTTAATAGTTTTAATGCCGTATTTGACCTTCAGAAGCTTGATGCATCAGAAGAAGTCAGGCTAAGAGAGATTCTAGAAAACAATCGAATTATTGACGAAACTAACTCAGAAGACATAGACGAGCACTTTTCTAAATTGAAAACCATCACGTCAGAAATTAAATCAATTTCTAGGCAAGGAGCCTTTTTGATAGGAGAGAGAGTTGTTCAAGCCAAGAAACTCCTAAAGCCCTATAGGGATGGAACATTTACGCTTTGGTTAGAGTCTACCTTTGGTAGTCGAAAGAGCGGTTACAACATGTTGTCATACTATGAACTATTCAACATGCTCCCTACTGAAGACTTAAAGGATAAATATAAATTAATGGCTCAACGCGCTGCATATATTCTAGCGAATAGAAAGGGAGAATTGCAGAGAAAAATAGACATCATTGACCAGCACTTTAGCCTAAAAAGTGGAGAACTCATTGAGATTGTTCAGAAGGAGTTTGCTGTGAGAGATTTTCGAGCAAAAAAAGCGATGAACTCTCTTGTTGACAAACTCCTTAAGACTGTAGATAGATTGGTGCAGATGAAAAAAGATCTGTCAGCAGATCACATTCACGATATTGAATATGCATCTGAAAGATTAGCAAACATCACACAAAACAGTCGAGAAGAAGACAAAGATTGAAATTCACAATGTTGCCATCTGGAGAAAACTCTTATAAACTCTCTTAAGTTGAGAGATATGAAACACAAAAACCGAACCTTTAATTTACAGGCTTAAAGTGTTCTGATATAGAAAGAAAAGAATTCAAATCTAGGTATTAGAGGCAAGAGCGTGATGCAGAGAGGTAAATCTAGTTTTTCTTTATTCGTGGTATGGAAAGATATAGTAGGTACCTACAAGAGCTTTCAACTGTCTTTCTGGTTTAGTGGTATATGGATTATACTAAACTACAGCATATTGTGGTTTTCACTTGGAATCGAGCTTAGCCATGCACTTCAGAATAGCAGTTTCATGCAGATGGTGTTGATTATTTTGTTATATCCAATCTCTTTAGTTAGCGGGCTTTTACTATTTCGAGGGTGCACACTAATCTTCTCTTTCGAAAGAAGGAAAAGGGAAGGTGAGAGAGCTTATCAATCTATAATTTGGGCTGTACTCTTGCTGTTCCCCTGTTGTGGGATGTTTTTCTTCTAATTCCTTGGTTTCCTAAGAATTTTGATTTACTCTTAGACAAAAACTAACCTGCAGAAGAGAGCGATATG
>JASBRR010000050.1 GCA_030149435.1 Simkaniaceae bacterium | reverse complement strand
AGATTTTGCGGCGTTTTTTGAGAAAAATTGAAAGAGTTGAAAATCTACATATACCTCACGTATAGGAGATTTGCAAAAATTTTGATTTTGCCAAAAAAGGCGAAAAATGTGTGAGGATGGAATTTCTTAAGCAGTCCCTTTCAGGGGCTGCTTCCAAAGACCTATTGACACTCTCTGATTATTTTCTCTATACTTGAGGGCTAAAACAAAAGAATAAAGATGCAATTTACCATTCCGAAAGGAACATTTGACATTTTACCCCAAGAGTCTAAGGCTGGCGATCGGTGGAAAGAGGTGAGTCGCTGGGCTTATCTCGAGAATGTCATGCGCACCCTCTCCCACAACTACGGCTACCAAGAGATTCGCACGCCGATTTTCGAGCCAACTGAACTCTTTACTCGAGGCGTTGGGGAAACCTCTGACATCGTTTCCAAAGAAATGTACACCTTTCTAGACAAGGGAGAGCGCTCAATGAGCCTCCGCCCTGAAGGGACAGCATCGGTCATGCGGGCCTTTGTTCACAACGGACTCAAGCAGTTTGGTGCGATTCAAAAGTTCTTTTATATAGGGCCTTTTTTTCGCTACGACAGGCCTCAAGCTGGCCGCTACCGCCAATTTCATCAATTTGGAGCTGAAGCGATTGGAACGGATGATCCAGAACAAGACTTCGAAGTGATCGACATGCTAGTAGAGCTCTACAAGCGACTGGGCTTAAAAGATCTTCATGTCATGCTCAATACACTAGGGGGTCCTGAATGCAGAGGCAAATATAAGGAAGCACTTCTAGCGTTCCTTGCCCCTCATTTAGGGACGCTTTCCCTTGAAAGTCAGCAGCGGTTTGAAAAAAATCCCTTGCGAATTCTCGACTCAAAAGATCCCTCTGAACAAGCGCTACTTGCGAATGGCCCAGAAATTCTCGATTTTCTCGATGATGCAAGCCGCAAGAGGTTTGACACTCTCTGTAATTTACTCGAAAAACGGGGGGTTCCCTTCTCCATTACACCCAAGCTCGTGCGCGGACTCGACTACTACAACCAGACTGTTTTTGAAGTCACCTCCAGTGCTTTAGGAGCACAAAATACAATTGGAGCAGGGGGCCGTTATGACGGGTTATTATCTCTCGTTGGAGGACCAGACCTTCCAGCCATTGGTTTCTCGACTGGAATCGAACGGATCTTACACACCCTCGAAAAACAGGGGTGCAAGCTCCCTGAAGGAAAAGGGCCTTTTGCTGCCTTTATCCCCCTCTCAAAAGAGGCGAAAGAAACATGCCTTTCATTGGTTTACAAGCTCAGACATGAAGAGATTTCAGCTGAGCTCTCCCCTACAATGAAAATCCAGAAAGGCTTACAGGCGGCAGAAAAGCAAAGGGCTCAATTTGCCATTATCATTGGCGAAGATGAGCTAAACCAGGGGAAAGCGCAGCTAAAAAACATGGAGACACGGGAGTCCTCGCACATCCCAATCGAATCGCTAGTTACAGACCTCAAAGGAAAATGGAGTAGACATGGACTATAGAAGAACACACCGCTTAGATGAACTTCGCCTAGAAAATGTTGGCGAAACGGTGACTTTATCTGGATGGGTGCATCGCAGACGGGACCATGGAGGCCTCATTTTTATTGACCTGCGGGATCGCTACGGGATTACTCAGCTCATCTTTGACCCAGACATCTCAAAGGAAGCGCATACTGCAGCCTCAAAATTGCGCTCGGAGTGGGTGCTAACCGCTAAGGGAACTGTTAGAAAAAGGGGAGAAGGGCTGGCAAACCCCAAGCTGCAAACAGGTGAAATCGAAGTTGAAGTTAAGGAATTTGAGCCACTATCTGTAGCCAAAACCCCTCCATTTTCCATTGCTGATGATGGCGTGGAAACTCATGAAAATATTCGCTTAAAATATCGCTATCTCGACATCCGGCGTGGAGAAATCATAAAAAACCTGGCACTACGCCATAAAGCCATGATGATCACAAGGCAGTTCCTCGACCAAAAAGGGTTCATGGAGGTGAATACACCGATTCTTGGCCGCTCAACTCCTGAGGGTGCTCGCGACTATCTCGTCCCTTCGCGCATTTATCCTGGCAACTTCTACGCACTCCCTCAGTCCCCCCAGCTTTTTAAACAGCTGCTCATGATTAGTGGTGTAGATAAATACTTTCAAATTGCCCCCTGCTTTAGAGATGAAGATCTGCGCTCAGACCGACAACCCGAGTTCACCCAGATCGACCTAGAAATAAGCTTTGCCTACCCCAGTGAAATCAAGCAGCTAATCACTGAATTTCTTCGGGGACTTTTTAAAGAGTGCTTAGGCGTTACTGTACCCGGCTCCATTCGGGAAATGAGTTATCACGACTGCCTAGAGCACTACGGAACTGATCGCCCAGATCTCCGTTTCGATATGAAGCTCCATCGATTGGACTCGGTTCTAAAAGAGTGTGGGTTCTCTGTGTTCAATAATCAGCTCCAGAACGGTGGAGTCATCAAAGCAATCTGCGTTAAGGGTGGAAGTGCACTTTCTAGAAAAGATATCGAAACCTACACAGAGTTTGTTGGGCAGTTTGGCCTCCACGGCCTTGCTTGGATGAAAATGGGAGAAGAAGGGCTCACTTCAAACATCGTGAAATTCTTTAGCAGTGAAGAGCTTAAACAAATTGAAAAGACGGTAAACGCTGAAGTTGGCGACCTCCTTTTATTTGCTGCAGCTGATGAACCCACTGTCAACCAAGCGCTCGACCATTTGCGCAGACAAATCGCACAAGATCGCAATCTCATCGATGAAAGTCGCTTTGAGTTTCTATGGGTAACTGACTTTCCACTATTTGAGTGGGATAGTGAAACAAGACGCCCAAAAAGCTTGCATCACCCCTTCACTGAGCCCCATCCAGACGATATTCATCTTCTTGATTCAGAACCCCTTAAAGTTAGATCCAATGCGTATGATATCATCATTAATGGGTATGAGGTAGGTGGTGGATCAAAGCGCATTCACGATATGAATATTCAAGAGAAAATCTTTAAGGCTCTTAAGCTTAGCCCTGAAGAGGTCGCAAACAAATTTGGCTTCTTTACTGAGGCGCTTTCCTATGGAACTCCTCCACACCTTGGAATTGCACTCGGTTTTGACCGCCTAGTCATGATCCTCACCGGCACAGATAACATTCGTGATGTGATTGCATTCCCTAAGACACAAAAGGCAAGCGACTTAATGATGCAGTGCCCTTCAGATGTCAGTGCATCTCAGCTAAGAGAACTCGAGATCGAGGCAGAAGCGAAAGAAATCTCTTGGATATAATTCAATTTGCCTCTAAATTTGAGAATCCATAATGAACAAATCAGGAGAGATTATGATCTTTTTTAAACGTAAGATCACCCCTCTATTAATCTTTTTATTTGCATCTAGTGCAATGGTCAATGCAGAAGAAGCAAAGCAAGAAGAAGGGAAAGTTGATATTCAGAAAGTCTCAGAGGCCTTTGGTCATTTGATTGGAAAAAACCTCGACTCTCTAGGATTCGAATTTGATATCGCACAAGTTGTCAAAGGGATGCAGGATGCAAGTGCAGGCAAGAGCTCTCCCTTAACAGAAAATGAGTGCATCCAACTCATCTCTGAAGTTCAAGAGCAAGCTTTTCAAAAGCTCGCGCAAAAAAACCTCGATGAAGCCAATGCGTTTATGGCTAGCAACCAGCAGGAAAAAGATATTGTAACTGTCGAAAAGAACAAGCTCCACTACAAAGTTGAAAAAACAGGAGATGGCGCTCTTGTTGAAGAACACTTTTCTCCAATGATTCGCTATGTTGGCCACTTTGCTGATGGTAAAGTCTTTGGCGCTTCTCAAGAAGATGAGCTCATCTCTTTAGACGAAACGATCCCAGGATTTACAAAAGGGATTGTCGGCATGAAAGAAGGAGAAAAGCGCACTCTTTACATTCACCCCGAGCTTGGATATGGAACAACTGGCTATCTACCTCCAAATTCCCTTCTCGTATTTGATATTGAAGTTGTAAAAGCGAATGTAGCTCCAGAGAATGAGGGCTCTCTTTCAGCTATTCACTCTGAAGAATCGCTCAAAGAGCTCGCGCTTCCCGCACAAAAAACAGATCAGGCGCTGCGTTAAGCGCCTACAATTTTGAAAGAGGATCATTTAACAGTCGTGGAAGTGATTCTCTTTCAACCTCAAATCCCCCAAAACACCGGTAACATTGCAAGAACCTGTAGCGTAACAGGGACAGATCTTGCATTAGTCAAACCTCTCGGCTTCAAGATTGATGATAAAACTGTCAAAAGAGCTGGACTTGACTACTGGGGTGATGTCAATGTGAGTACCATTGATGACTTAGCCGAATACTTAGAAAACAGATCCGCTCCATTTTACTTTCTTTCCAGCCATGCCACAAAGCCCTACAGTGATGTTGAATCCCACATTCCGCAAGTAACGGCAGGCTTTTTTTATTTTTAACAAAAGTAGAATCAAAACCTCTCAAAAAAAATTTGCTATGCAATGGAGATCTCTCTACTATGTACCTTGTAAAATTATTGCAAGGTAGAGCGTTATGG